>NZ_CP019334.1:3827500-3990161 GCF_002163675.1 Polaribacter sp. SA4-12
CAAAAAGAAGCAGAAAGATTTTATAATGAGGTTTCACTTACTTTAGAAAATGAAGATTTAGGTAGAGCTTTTTATAAAAAACTGATTGATCAATCAGGAATTAAATTGATTGATTTTGAAAACTTTGACAACAATTCTTTTCACGTAGTTACAGAATTGCCTTATGAAAAAGATGAGGACAATTTTAGACCAGATATTATTCTATTAATTAATGGAATGCCTTTGGTGTTTATCGAAGTTAAAAAACCAAATAACAGAAACGGTATTAAAGATGAGCATGAAAGAATGCAAAGGCGTTTTAAAAATAAGAAGTTTAGAAAGTTCATCAACTTAACACAGTTAATGGTTTTTTCTAACAATATGCCGTATAGTGATAATGATACGCAAATGTTAGAAGGTGCTTTTTATAGCACTACAAATTACAAAAAACCAATATTCAATTATTTTAGAGAAGAAGAAACTTTTGATTTAAATAAAATATTATCTCCAGTTTCAGAAGAAGTAGAAAACTTTGTATTGAAAGATACAAATCTTATCAGTATTAAAAATTCTAAAGAGTTTGCTTCAAATAAGAATCCAAATTCAGCAACAAACTCTATATCTACTTCCCTATTCCAAAAAGAACGTTTACAATTTATTTTGCAATATGCATTTGCTTATGTAGAGGAAGAAAATGGCTTGGAAAAACACGTTATGCGTTATCCTCAAATTTTTGCAACAAAAGCTATTGAGAATAAGCTAGAAAACGGAGTTAAAAAAGGAATTATTTGGCACACACAAGGTTCTGGGAAAACGGCCTTGGCATATTTTAATGTAAAACATTTAACAGATTACTATCAAAAGAAAAATATCATTCCTAAATTTTATTTTATAGTTGATAGAATCGATTTATTAAATCAGGCTGCAAAAGAATTTACTTCTCGTGGTTTAACAGTGTATAAAATTAGCAGTAGAGAGGCTTTTACAAAAGACATTAAGTCTACCAACGTAATTCATAACAATTCTGGTAAAGCAGAAATTACAGCGGTAAATATTCAGAAGTTTAAAGACGACCCTGACGTTATAAAAAATAACGATTACAATTTAAGCGTACAACGTATTTTCTTTTTAGATGAAGTACATAGAAGTTATAATCCGAAAGGAAGTTTTTTAGCCAATTTAGAATTAGCAGATAAACATTCTATAAAAATAGGATTAACAGGAACACCACTTTTAGGAAAAGAGTACAATTCTAAAACGTTGTTTGGCGATTATATTCATAAATACTATTACAATTTATCCATTAAAGATGGATATACTTTACGTTTAATTCGTGAAGAAATAGAAACGAAATACAAACTAACACTTCAGGAAACATTAGAGAAAATTAAAGTTTTAGAAGGTGATGCTGATAAGAAAAAAATCTATTCACATCATAAATTTGTAGAACCTATGCTAAACTATATCATTCAAGATTTAGAAAAAGCAAGAATTTCTATGGATGACCATACAATTGGTGGAATGGTAGTTTGTGATTCTTCTGATCAGGCAAAAATGATGCAAGATATCTTTGATGAGAAATATGCAATCAAACCAGAAACGTATTTTCAACAAGCAGCAGAAGATCCTGAGCAATATGGACATAAAAAAATTGCAGACAGCAAAGTAAATAAGGCAACTGTAATTTTGCACGATGTTGGCACAAAACAAGAACGTAAAGATTGGGTAGATGATTTTAAAGCAGGAAAAATAGATTTACTTTTTGTATATAATATGTTGTTAACTGGTTTCGATGCCAAAAGATTAAAGAAATTATACATTGGTCGTAAAATAAAATCACATAATTTATTACAAACATTAACCAGAGTAAATAGAACGTATAAAAATCATAAATATGGTTTTGTGGTTGATTTTGCTGACATTCAAAAAGAATTCGATAAAACAAATCAAGATTATTTTAACGAGTTGCAAAGTGAGTTAGGCGATGAAATGCAACATTATTCTAACTTGTTTAAATCCGCAGAAGAAATTACCAAAGAGATTGAAGAAATAAAAGATGTTATTTTTAAATTTGATACTAATAATGCCGAAGTATTTAGTCAGCAAATATCAGAAATTAATGATCGTACAGAAATTAGAGAAATTGCAAAGGTTTTAAACAACTCTAAAGAACTTTATAACTTAATTCGATTATCTGGTAACTATGAATTATTAGAGAAGTTAGACTTTAGAAAACTAGCTATTTTATCAAGATTAACAAATGATCGTTTAGCACTCATCAACACAAAATTAGCGCTAGAAAACAATCTTGAAACTAACAATATTTTAAATACGGCTTTAGAAGATGTCATTTTTGCTTTTACAAAAGTAAAGGAAGAAGAAATGGTATTGGCAGATGAATTAAAAGATGTTTTAGGAAAAACTCGTGAAATGTTAGGTGGTAATTTCGATCAGAAAGACCCAATATTTATTTCTTTACGTGAAGAACTAGAACGTTTATTCAAGAAGAAAAATTTAAGTGAAGTTTCTAAAGAAGAAATGGAAGCCAACATAAAAGCCTTGAATGAAATTTACGATGCAGCCAAAAAGTTAGAAAGAGAAAATCAGTTATTAAAAGCAAAGTATGATTATGATGCAAAGTACGCACGTATTCATAAACGCTTAATAGAGAAAGATCCTTTAACAGACAATGAGCGTAAATTGTTTGAAGCCTTAAAAGGATTAAAAGCAGAAGTAGATAATGAAATACTACAAAACGCAAAGATTTTAGAAAACGAAAGTTATGTAGAAAAAATGATGATGCGTTTGGTCATCAATCAATTTAAAAACAAACAGAACATCAACATAAATGCAACAGATGTAAAACGCATTAACAACATTTTAGTAAAAGAATATATCAACGAATATAATGGCGTAGCCTAATATAAAATATGACAAAAACCGCACAATTTGAAACCAAAACCAAAGCATTAATAGACGATTTAAAAAGCGTTTGTGCCAATTATGGTTTAGGGAATGATGGAAATGAATTTAAAATTATCACCCAAGTTTTTTTATATAAATTCTTGAATGATAAATATGTATATGAGTTAAAAAAAATAGACCCCAAATTAGCCGAAGCAGAAAATATAGATGATGCTTTAAAAGCTTTTTCTGATGATGAATTAGAAATGTTAAGTATGCAAATAAGTGAAAACACTGCTTTAATTGCGCCTAAAAACTTATTATCTCGTTTGTTTGAGCAACAAAACAAAGACAAGTTTGCCGATATTTTTGATGAAACTTTATTAGATGTTGCCAGAGCAAATAATGATATTTTCTCGGTTTTAACCCAAGGTGGAGAACGTATTGTGTTGTTCGAGAATATTAGTAAATATGTAA
The DNA here is from genome assembly GCF_002163675.1 of Polaribacter sp. SA4-12. NCBI lineage: Bacteria > Pseudomonadati > Bacteroidota > Flavobacteriia > Flavobacteriales > Flavobacteriaceae > Polaribacter > Polaribacter sp. SA4-12. Next base: position 3,830,861 of record NZ_CP019334.1, read on the forward strand.
CCGACAACAGAGATGCTTTTTGCAAAGCGTTGGTTAATAAATTAGTCAGTTTTAGTTTTGAGCAAATTTTTGAAGAGAAGTTCGATTTTTTCGCAACTATTTTCGAGTATTTAATAAAAGATTACAACACCAATTCAGGTGGTAAATATGCAGAATACTTTACACCACACGCCGTTGCAAAAATTATGGCAGCGTGTTTGGTAACAGACAAAAATGTAAACAACGCCACTTGTTACGACCCAAGTGCTGGTTCTGGCACCTTGTTAATGAATATTGCACACGCCATTGGAGAAGAAAAATGTACTATTTACTCACAAGATATTTCTCAGAAATCTTCTGCCTTATTGCGTTTAAATTTAATTTTAAACAACCTCGTACATTCTATCCAAAATATTATACAAGGAAATACTATTTTAAGTCCGTATCATAAACATGAAAACGGACAATTAGAACAGTTTGATTATATTGTTTCGAACCCTCCATTTAAATTAGACTTTTCTGATTACAGTGTAGATTTAGATAACAAAGCCAACAAAGAACGCTTTTTTGCAGGAATCCCAAATATTCCGAAAACAAAGAAAGACTCTATGGCAATTTATTTATTGTTTATACAACACATAATGCACTCTTTAACGCCAGAAACAGGTAAAGCAGCCATTGTGGTACCAACAGGTTTTATTACAGCACAAAGTGGCATTGATAAAAAAATACGTCAGAAATTAGTAGAAAGTAAAATGTTGGCAGGTGTCGTTTCTATGCCTTCTAATATTTTTGCAACTACAAATGCAAATGTTAGTATATTATTTTTAGACAAAGCAAATACCAAAGATGTGGTTTTAGTGGATGCTTCTAATTTAGGAATAAAAGTTAAAGAAGGGAATAATCAAAAAACTGTTCTAAGCGACATTGAGGAGCAACAAATTATTGATATTTTTAATACCAAAGAAGTAAAAGAAGATTTTTCTGTAGTGGTTTCTTATGATGACATCAAAGCTAAAAACTACAGTTTAAGTGCAGGGCAATATTTTGAAGTTAAAATTGAATATGTAGATATTTCTGCGGATGATTTTACAACTAAGATGAATAATTTTGAAAGTAATTTAGGTAATTTATTTTCTGAATCTAAAAGTCTGGAAAAAAGTATTCTTACAAATTTGAAAAACTTAAAATATGAATAGTTTTTTAGACAAAACAACTTTAGGTGAGGTCTCTGATTTTATTGGAGGAAGTCAACCTCCAAAAAAAATATTTTCAAATATCAAAAAAGAAGGGTATATCAGGTTAATTCAAATTAGAGATTATAAAAAAGATAGTTTCATTACTTATATACCAAAAAATAGTACTCGTAAATTTTGTAAAAAAGATGATATAATGATAGGACGTTATGGTCCTCCCATTTTTCAAATATTAAGAGGTATTGAAGGTGCTTATAATGTGGCATTAATAAAAGCTATTCCTAAAAATAATATAGAAAATGATTATCTATATTATTTTTTATGTCAAAAACATTTATTTGAATACATAAATGCTTTATCTCCAAGAACTGGTGGGCAAACAGGTGTAGACGTTGTAATGCTAAAAAAATTCCCTATTAAATTACCTGAATTGTATTTACAAAAAAGGATAGCGCATATCCTTTCAAGTTTAGATTCTAAAATTACAATTAACAATAAAATAAACCAACAATTAGAAGCAATGTCAAAAGCTTTGTATGAATATTGGTTTGTACAATTTGATTTTCCTAATTCAAATGGAAAACCTTATAAATCATCAGGAGGGATAATGGTTTACAATAATGAATTAAAACGTAAAATACCCAAAAACTGGGAAGTAATTGTACTTAATGATTTAGTTGACAACATAAGTAGTACCATTAATTCTGAGGAAATTGATCCTAAAACCCCATATGTCGGATTAGAACATATACCAAGAAAGAGTATTGTTCTTTCTGAATGGGAAACAGCAAAAAAAGTTAATAGCTCTAAAAATATGTTTAAAAAATATGATATCCTTTTTGGTAAAATCAGACCTTATTTTCATAAAGTTGGTATCGCATTTGTTAATGGAATAACTTCAACAGATACAATAGTTCTTAGACCTAAAAATAAAAATTACGCAGGAATTGCGTTAGAAACTGTATTTACAGATATATTTATTGAAACAGCAACAAAATCATCAACAGGAACTAAAATGCCAAGAGCAAATTGGAATATATTAAAAGACTATGCCTTACCTATTTGTAAAGGAAAAATCTTAAGTGATTTTCAATCAGTCTTAAATCCTATCATACTTAAATTAGAATCAAATGTAAAACAAAACAAAAAACTATCGGAATTAAGAGATTGGTTATTGCCTATGTTAATGAATGGTCAGGTTAGTGTTGGTAGTTCGTCATTGCGAGGTACGAAGCAATCTTATAATGAAAGCACTAAAAACACTTTGGGTTTGGTTGCTGAGGAGAATGCTAAATATGGAGAGGGATGAGAACAATTTACACATTGCATAACTTTTTAAAAAAGCTAAAAGATGATTCTTTTGGAGATGAACAAATAGGACTTGACAGTGAATTGATTATTGATTCTAGTATCATTGATTGGGATTTTAGAGCCATTAAAAATGTAACTTTCGAGAAATTAGTAAGAGTTCGTAATGCAGAGATAAATTCAGGTTTAGCTTTTTATAATTGCGATTTTAAAAAAGGTATCATATTCAGTAGTATAAAGTGTACAAACTTTGATTCTACAATTAACAGAGATAATTTTAGTGTTCTTATCTCCAGCTGTAAAGCATCTTTAATTCAGTTTGATGCAAATTGCTTTTTAGATAGGGCTATCAAAATAGAAAAACAGTCGGAGATTAATAGTCTTTGTATAATTGAAACTCACATAAAAAATGGTGGTATAAAATTATCTTCTAGTAAAATTCACAAGATTTTTGATACTAACAATATTGCATCTGAATTAAGTTTAAGAGATATGACTGTTAATACAAGTATACGCTTACAAAGTCAATTTGGAGATATTTCTTTTATTTCATCCTCTTTTTTTGATTTTGTAGATATTTGGAATGTAGAATGTTATAATTCTTTAACACTAAATAACAATACGTTTCATGATACATTTCGAGTTAGAGGTTCTCGAATTAAGAGTTTATCTATGCATGGAGATACTTTTAATAAAAGTGTAAAGTTTGAAAATGCAGATATAATTAATAATAATAAACCTCCAATAATTGCAAGATGTGAAGAAATTTACATTTCTGAAGCAAACTTTATAGAAGGTGCTGTTTTTGAAGGTGCAGCAAAAATAATTAACCAAATTACTTTACCAGTTACTCCAAATTTTCAGGGTGTAGTAACATTTAATGATTGGGAGATTAACAAATTTTTGGTTTCTGGTGTAAATCAAAGTTTAAAATTACTATTAAAAAACTTGAAATTAAAGGCTCTAAAATTTATTGATTTTACAAATTATAATGATTTAAGTTTTGATAAATGCAAATCAACTAATGATGGGATTTTAGAACTCAAAGATTGTGATCTAGGTAAAGCGAAATTTAATGAATTTAATTTTGATTCTTTCAATAAAATAAAAATAGACAATGTAACACTTGATGAAATAAGAGCTTCTAATGTTAAGTGGTTCAGTCAAGATTCACTCGAAATTTTTTCAACAGATGTTAGTAACTGGGAAAATCATAGAAGAATAAGAGAAGTTTATAGACAAATTAAGCACGCTCTTATTAAATCTGGAAACCAAATTGATAGCCTAACTTTTAAAGCTCGTGAAATTGAGGCCTATCGAAATGAACTAAAAAGCGGCAATTATAATTGGGGTGACAAAGTGATTATGACCGTTAGTAGAACGAATAATTTTGGTTTAAATTGGAGAAAGCCTTTAGGTCTGATTTTTTTAATTACAGTTGGCTTTTATATTTTAATGTTGCCTTTATTTTCTGATAAAATACATTACACAACAGATTTTAATTTTGAATTAAAACAAATGTTTTTTGAGTTGTATGACAACATTAAAGTATTCTGGCAACTTTTTAATCCAACAAGAAAGTTTAGCTCTGTTTATGGAATGCATGACAGTGGTTGGCTCTATTTTTTAGACATTATCCATAAATTAGTTTTAGGTATTTTCATATTTCAAATTATCAAAGGATTTAGAAGACTTAATTTAAAATAATTATAGAGAAAAGAAATTTAGGAAAGAATATAATAAAAATACTATGAGTATAAAATGGAAATTTGCAACACACACGGAATTAAATGACATTGTAGGCTTTAAGGATAATGATATTGAGAAATTTGGTGAGAATCCTGCAAAATCTATTGTAAGAGAAGCTATTCAAAATTCTTGTGATGCTTTAGATATACAAAATGATCAAAAACAGGTTAATGTAGTTATTAAAACGGGTTCAGTAAAAAAGTTAGATTTACCCAATTTTAGTGATATAGAAGACCATATTAAATCCTGTATAAATAAAGAAAATGATGAGGCTGAAAACGATGAGATTCAAAGACATATTAATGTGTTTTCAGAAGATTCATATACCTATTTAGAAATTTCTGATTATAATACAACAGGAATGGCAGAAAAACCATTTCAGAGTTTAACACAAGGTATTTTTAAATCTACAAAAGCAACATCTGGTTCACAAGGGAGCAAAGGAGTTGGAAAGGCAGCATATTATGCTAGTTCTTATTTACGAACAATGTTAATATCTACAAGAAATGAAGAAGGTAATAGATATAGAGGTGCTGCAAAAATTTCGAATCATTTATGTCCTTATTCAGAAAACACTCAACTTAATTACAAAGGATTTTATGGTGATTTAACAAAAAAAGAAAATAACGAAATACCAGCACTTTTTCAACGAGAAGAAATGGGAACATCAGTATTTGTTATTGGTTTTTGGGAGTTACCTAATTTTAAAACAGATGTAATAGAAGAAGTTTTACGTAACTATTGGTTTGCAATTGCAAAAGAACAATTAGTAGTAACTGTAGAAAATGAAACATTAGATTCATTAAATATTGGGGTTTATATGGAACATTATTTCCCTAATTATAGAGATTATAGAACTGGTGGTAGACAGAATCCCAGAGCATATTATGATGTATATAAAAAGGGAACTATTTACACTAAAGATATTGCAAACATTGGTAGTTGTACACTTTGGCTTCATAAAAATGATGGATATAATTTAGGAGCTGTAGCTAGATTTAGGCAAACTAAAATGTTAATTTTTAAAGAAAATGATTTAGATGCAGGTTTTGCAGGTGTTTTTTTATGCGACAACGATGTTGGAAATACTTTTTTAAAAAATATTGAAAACGATGCCCATGATGTTTGGAATCCCAAATTGAATCGTAATGTTACAGCTTTGGCAGAAATTACAATTAAGGAGATTAAAGAGTTTATAAGAGAAAATTATGTGCGTTATTCTGGTTTTGGAAACCAAAGCTCTTTTTCAATAGATACATTAGATAATCTTTTTAGTTTTTCTGGCGGAAATGCTAAAACTACCAGTAAAAATAAAGACAAGGATAGAAATAAAATAATAGTTGAACCAAAAGAGAACACGCGAGATAGGTTAATTATTAAACATTCCTTTAAAGCAATCCAAAAGAATGGAATGTATGTTTATAATTTAACTTTTGAATCTGGAAGAACTGTTCGAAATCAAAAATTTAAAATTTCAATTGGTACAGATTCTAGTAAAGATGTAATTAATATTAAAAATTCCGAAATCGGCAATTTTAAAGACAATGTTATTGAGTTAGATGTGAAAAAAGGAAAGAATATTATCAACAATATTGAATTAGATAGTCCTTACTTAGTAGCACCTTCTATATCCTCATTAAACAAATAAGCTATGAAACAAAGTGCTAACTTCCCATACGATGTAGAAATACAAATTATAGAGCTTTTAGAATTGCCTCAATCATCAGAATCATTTGAGTATGAAATTAAATTGCCTGAGTATTATACAACAGATTCAAAATACCAACATATTCAAGACAATATAGATCTTATAGCTGAAACAAATTGTTCTGCAACCTTATACAGAAATGTAATTTCAACAAAAAGTAATTCTAAACTTACTATTACTGTTCCTCGTAATAAGGTTAATGTTAATTTTACTATCGATTTATTATTAGTTGCTAATAAAGAATTTAGTTGGGATAATCAATTATTACAAAAAGGAATGCCAATAGCACATTTTGGTTCCTTTAAAAAAGATATAGATACTAGAAGTACAGGTCTTATTTCTTTTGAAAAATTTGATGGCAAAGAAATTTTAATATCTAACTCTGATCATGCCATTAAAATAAAAATTCCCGAAATACAATTTGAGTATTTAATGCAAAAACAGAATTCTTTATTGGTAAAGGAAATTCTAACCTCTCAATTTGCACAAATAGCTTTATTGGAGGCTTGTAAAGAACTTAAAGAAAATTCGAAAAGAAATAATTTATTTTGGTACAAAGAACTAGTAAACAAATGGAGAAAATTTTCTGAATATGATGAATACCCTCAAGACTCAGATCATTTGAAATTTGTAAATGATATTTTAAAAAATCCAAGTATTAAATTAGTGAATCATTTAATTGCAATAGATAAACAAGATCAAGATGGCTAAAATATTTACAACAGAAAGTCTTTCTTTTTTAAGAGATGAATTTAAGAATTACATAGAATTAGAAGATTTTTTAAGGAAATACCAAAATGAAGCTTTTGATTTTAGTGCCATCGAACTTGTCGAAGATTCTGATTATCCTGAATTATTAGAAACAAAAATAAATGAGTTTTATGAAAGTTTTGATAATAATCCTAAAGATGAATTTTCGTTGGCTAAAATTTTATACGAAGGATTGCAGATAAATGAAAATCAAGCTTCAAATAATCTATTTTGGCTATACTTAAATCTTGGACCCTTTTTTAGTTTTATAAAAAATCGTTGGATTCAGAAATGGAATGAAAATGATGAGAAATTAAGAAATGATCTTGAAAGATTTCTTTTGTCTATAGAACCTTCTCATAATAGTTTAATTAAATCGCCAATTGCAGGTTTGTGGTGGGCTATTCATTTAACAATTGATCATTCTCTTGAAGACAAATATTATTATAGTAAAGTTTTTCTGTCAGAGAGAAACTTAAGAGACAAAAACATTGGATCTTATCAACTTATTAGAGATAAGAAGGTTTTACAAGCAGTTTTAGATTTCTATAACACTTATAAAAATAAAGAGCTTAATGGTAAAAGAATTGGATCTGAAGCTATTGCTCAACAAATGATTAAGACTCTGAATCAAATAGGAGGTTTAACAGTTTTGAGTTATTTAGACAAAGATGAAGTTTTCCAGAAGATGGAAAAATTTAAAGAAACAATCTTTTTAAGAGCCAGAGAAGTTCAACTAGGTAAAAAAGCATCTAGAATACGATTGGAAATACTTCGTAATAATGATAAAGGTAACTTGATAAATGAAGCATCACAGCCTATTATAAAGACAGAGCAAAAAGAAGCAAAAAGTATAGATAAAAATGATAAACAAGAAAAAGTCCTAAAGTATTTTAATTTAAGAAATAATGGTGAATATAATTTAACAAATACAAAAGTAGATTCATTTTTTTTTCAAACAGCAATTAGAAAAAATTTTGAAAACGGATACCTTTTAATCTGTTATAATGAATCTGGTTATATTAATCGAATCAAGATTTCCAAATTATTGCAAAAACAAAGAGAGTTATATCAAAATGGTGTTTATTTTGAGAATACTGTTAACCGTATTTTAACAATTCCCAAAAGATCCATTTTAGGGATAATATATAGTCAGAAAGGGGTTAAATATTTCAAAGCAATTCTATCAGATCAATTAAAGGATAATAATGGAAATGTGGGTTTACAAGGCTATAAAACTATGCCTTTTAATTATGATACTATTGAATATATACCGCTTCCAATAAATTTAGAAGTCGAACTTTCGAGACTTATATTTAAATCATTTAATGCTTCTGGTAAGTCTTTCAATAATCCTAATTACAAAAAAGAGTTTAAAATTATAAATCATTTTGGAGATAATACAGAGTTCAAATTATTTTAATTAAAAGCTCTAGCCATTTTAAAACAAAATTCTCAAACTACATTTTCCACCAAAAGAATTATGGGAGCAATTAGAACTTGGAGATAAAAGATCTAATTCTCAAATGGATGTTGTTTTGGCACTTTGGGAGAATGGATTGATTGTAAAGGTTTAGAAGTTTTTAAATTGAGAGATTGGTTATTGCCTATGTTAATGAATGAGCAGGTTACTGTTGGTTATCCAGAGCAAGAAGTTGAGGGTTTGGGTTTGGGTGCTGAGCGTGTAGAAGATTATAAAATGAAAAAGTTGAAATAAAAACAAATTGTTATGGCTAAAACACAATTAAATAAGGTGCTAGAACTTGTAAATGAATATGCTGTAAAATACAGAGGTAAAAATCTTGGAAAATTTGATATAAGTGATATTTATGAACTATTTCCTGATAGTAAAGACACTTATGGATGGTTTAATGAATGGCCGAACAATGGTAAATACGGAATTTATTTAATTATGGATAAAGATAAAAATGTAATTTATGTAGGTGAATCTTCAAACATTGGTAATAGGCTAAGTAACTATTTCCAATCTTCAGAAGACAAATCTTGTAAAATTATTCATAAATGGAAAAAAACACCAAGATACGTTTGCTCAATAGCTGTTCCATCAGAAACTTGGTTTGAGCGTTTAGCTTTGGAAGAATTTTTAATTTACAATGTTCAGCCAATTGATAATAAAAAAAGTAAATATTCCAATAATTAACTCTTTAGTTTAGTTATTAAATGGTACGGTGAAATAATAATTAATTAAAAACTCATTATGAATAATTACGCATTAACAGCTTTAAAAAGCGCACAAAATTATAAAAGCTCTTATTCTACCATAGAAATTTGGTCGAGATCTGCAAAAGAAGTTTTTCCTAACTCAAAAAGTTCACAAGAAAAAAGTTGTCCTAAAGGTACTTTTTTAGGTTTGTGTGAAGATGGTTTAGTAAAAGGTATTCCTAAAGGTAATTATACCAAGTCAGTTAAAAATAAAGAATATGCATTGAAAGCTATAGAAATATTAATAAAAACTGTTTGAGATTAGTATAATTTTCATTTATAAAAAAAAAATACTATTTTTAGAATATATAAAATAACCTATGGAAAATAAATTAAATTGTTATACAGAGTGTCAGTTAAGTATTAGTGAATTTAAAAGTTTGCATAAAAAAATGGAGAGTGATGGTTTTGAAATTTTAAACATTACTGCAATAAATAATTCAGATCAAATAGAAATATCTGGTGTATGGCAAAGATCTAATAGTATATCTTCTACTATTTCATATTTTGATTCAAGCCAAGAGCTATTAGATTCATTAGATCATCAGGAAAATAAAGAACAAATTCCACATGATATTTGTGTATTTGAGGATGTAAATAAAGTTAAAAGTATTGTTGTTTGGAAAAACTCTTTAGATTTATCTGCATTTATGAGCTCAAAAGAAACGTATGATGAATTTCAGAAAAGTTTTAATCAAAACGTAAAAAAAGGATTAACATTACATAGCTTAAAAAGCTTCTCAATATCTGGTATAGACTACTATTATGCAATTTGGTCTAAACAAAAATCTAACGGTTTTTTAGCAAGACATGGTATGAGTGAACAGGAATTTCAAGAGTTATTTAATAATTATACTAATAGAGGTTATATTTTACAAGATTTATCAATTTACAAAACTAGTTCTAACCCTAAAAATAGTTTTACGGCACTTTGGAAACTTTCTGATGCGCCATTATTTTTCAAAACAAAGTATAATTTGGATAGTGTTGCTTATAAAAAATTTATAAAAGATTATACGCCATCTGGCTACAGAACAACATCAATATGCTCATATAATGAAAACGGAAAAACACTATATGCTTGTTCAGTAATACTTTCTTAAAGATTTAAGTTGTTAAGCACACCCAAATAAGCGCTGGATATAATGCAATAAAAGACCAGAAAAATGTGTTTAGCCCTAAAATAACCGCATTCATAAAATGAAACAAAACTCCTAGAAATAAGTAAAAAAACACCCATTCTATAGGTAAAATTAAGGTTATAGGGATAAAACACTCAAATATTAGTATTAACAAGGATACAAAACCAATTAATTTAGGATGCTTTTTACCTAATTTCCAAGCAGTTTTATTCCCATAAGTATGTTGCCTTAACACAACCATTAAGTCTTTACCATTTCTCCATGTAGGTTGTAAAATACGTATCCAGCCAGATGTCAAATAAGCTACAAAAAGTAAACTAGTAATAAAGTATAAGCTAATTTGGTATATGTTTTGAGTATTAAAACCATATGCAATAACTCCAACAACAAAAACTATTTTAGTAATTTGATCAGAACCCATAGTGCCATCACTATTCCTTAGAGATAAAACGATAAGAGAAATTGCTATTAATAGACATTCTAAGAAAATATCAAATTGATAAAATATACTTACTAATATAGAAATAGATGCCGATAGTTGTAAAATAAAAAATAATAATACATTGGGATACTTAAAAAGTTTACCTAGTATATTACTCACAAATGTATTACCATAAAAAGGGCTTCCAACCTCTCTAACATTCCAACCATAAAAGTTATTGTTTTTAAATTTTTTTGACAACCATAGCCACTCCAATGATGAAATACTTAAGCTAATAGCTGATAAATATATTACTAAAGAAAACGCATTGATGTCAGTTTGAAGGATACTAATCACATTTATGCAAATTAGAGATAAATAATAAATCGTGTGTAGAATCTTCAAATCCTGCAAAACAGGCAACAGTAAACTGTATTTGATCTATCCCTGGTTTACTTTTAAGAGTACTTTCAGCAGCATTTAAAAATATTAAATATGGTAAGGTCAAATGCCATATGTCAGGAGTTTTTCTAAAAGGATCTAGTTCTTCATACAAATCAAAAATTGATTTTCTTAATCTATGATCTGGATTCCAAATAAAGCACCAATAATTTTTAGTCGATTTAAGTACAGGTATCCAATTTGTAGCTTCCCTATTTAATGTATAGCCTTTACAATAAACTCTTAAATCTCTAGATACAGGTCTAGGAGCAAAAAATCTAAAAGAAGGTAGAAGACCAAAAATATCAACTTTATCTAAAAAAGAAGTATTAAATTGGTATAGAGCAGTAGAAATTAGCCAAAAGGAAAATAAAGCTATTATCGTTATTTCTGTTATATTTAAGTGCATACTAACTAGATGCTTTAATCTCTTTTAGTAAACATTTTAAAGATGAAGAAGCTTTTGGTAAATAACCAATTTTATTTTCGTATTCACTTTTAATCTTTTTACTAAGTAAACTTGGATTTTCGTTAAAGTTACTTGGAAAACCGAAACCAAGTCTAAATTTTCCATTAGGGTTTCCACAAGCTATCCTTCCTTTACAAGCTGCATGTCCAATAGCGTCTTTACCAATAAAAGAACCTAAAATATTTTTTTTATGTAATAACCATCTGTCTCTTATTCTGAATGAGTTGATACTCCCGTTATCCATTTCTACTAAAAATCTTTCATTCTTATTCATGATATACAAACTATTGGTTTCAGCTAAAATAAAAAATTAATAATTAATAATTTTATTAATATATAGATTTTTTATTTTTATTTTATTTGAAAAAGTTTTAATATGGGTTGATAAATATTATAAAGAGATTTAATATTTGTTGTTCTCGATAGTTTTTTTCTTTATATGTAAGATGTGAAACTGACACCAAAACTGACACCTTAAAAAACAAAGCCCTGTAAATAAATGATTTACAGGGTTGTTTGTGGAGACGCCGAGAATCGAACTCGGGTCCAAACGAGCAGCCAAAAGGCTTTCTACATACTTAGTTCTTTCTTAATTTTCGACTAAAAGTTGATTAAGAACAATCTGCTTTTAGCTTAACTTCTTTAGTTTCAAAAACCCTCCGAAGTACCAGGTTTTCTATATTTACTTTTACGATATCCAAAAGTGAAACGCCGTAAATCAGGGCTTTCCGTGGACATAAAGCTTGCACACCTAGTGTGCCGAGGCTAATCCTACTATAATTCGGATTAAGCAGCTAAAGCGTAGTTATCTTCGCCGTTTAAAAAGTTGAAATTAGGTTTTACGAGTGTTATTTCATAACTCGGTATGCTTACAAATTCACTGTCCTCGCTGTCAAAACCAGTCGTCCCCGTTTTAATAGTTTGTGCGTTACCACGAAAAAAATCGTGGTCAAGCTTTCCGTTATATCTTTTTTAATAGAAAAAATTAAAAAAGGATGTCACTTCAATCCTTAACGCGGTCTGCAAAAGTATAAAAAATACAGTTGCTTATCACCATAAATTCTAATATCTTCGAGCAAATATTATACCACAATATATTATGAAGTTTGGCATTATAAAAGAACGCAAAAATCCACCGGATAGAAGAGTAGTTTTTTCACCAGAAAAATTACAAGAATTCAAAGAAAAATTCACTGACGCCACTATTAAAGTAGAATCTTCTGATATTCGAGTTTTCTCTGATCAAGCATATAAATCTGCCGGATTAGAAGTAACTGATAATATGTCAGATTGTGATGTTTTATTTGGTGTAAAAGAATTGCCAATTGATGCTTTAATCAACAATAAAAAATATTTTTTCTTTAGCCATACAATAAAGAAACAGCCTTATAACAGAAAATTATTATTGGCAATTCTAGAAAAAAACATAGAATTGTATGATCATGAAACTATTGTAAAAGAAAACGGAGCACGTTTAATAGGTTTTGGACGTTATGCTGGTATTGTAGGTGCTTATAATGGTTTTAGAGCAATTGGTTTAACAAACAATACTTTTAATCTGCCAAAAGCAGAAATGTTAGATAGCCAAAAAGAATTAATTTCTGAGTTGAATAAAATCGACTTACCAAACATTAAAATTCTTTTAACAGGAAACGGTAAAGTTGCTTATGGAGCAAAAGAAATGTTAGACGGAATGAATATTAAACAAGTTTCTGTAGATGAATATTTAAATTATTCGTTTACTGAAGTTGTATATTGTTTGGCAGATGTTCTAGATTATAATAAGCGTAAAGACGGGCAAGTTATTGATAATTTTGACTTTTACGATCATCCAGAAAATTATGAATCAGATTTTATGCGTTTTGCAAAAGTGACAGATTTCTTTATTGCGGGTCATTTTTATGGAAATGGCGCTCCATATTTATTTACTAGAAATGATGCAAAAGCTTCTGATTTTAATATAAAGTTTGTGGCAGATATTTCTTGTGATGTAGATGGTCCTGTAGCATCAACATTAAAAGCATCAACAATTGCAGATCCTATTTATGGTTATAATCCTGAAACAGAATCTGAAGTTGATTTTAAAGATGAAAACGCAATTGTTGTAATGGCTGTAGACAATTTACCTTGTGAATTACCAAAAGATGCAAGTGAAGGTTTTGGCGAAATGTTTTTACAAAATGTAATTCCTGCTTTTTTCAATAATGATAAAGATGGAGTTTTACAACGTGCAAAAATGACAGAAAACGGAAAATTGACAGAGCGTTTTTCTTACTTACAAGATTATGTTGACGGAAAAGAATAAATGACAGAAGACAAACAATTTTTAATAGACTTAGCGAAAATGAAAATGCCTTTTGGTAAATACAAAGGCAGATTTCTTATCGATTTACCAGAACATTATATTGTTTGGTATAAAAACAAAGGTTTCCCTAATGGAAAATTAGGAAAACAGATGGGGTTGGTTTATGAACTTCAATTAAATGGATTAGAAGATATTGTGAGAGAAATTAGGAGGAAGTTTTAATCTTCTTAAAGTACTTTTCAATCAGGTAAATAGTGATTACACCTAATGTATACGCAATTAAATCGCCAATGCTAAAGGAGGTTCCTAAAATTAGTTTTAAAATTTGTGAATACTCCTTTGGAAAATGATTTTGTAAATTAGATAGTTGAAGAAATTCAATAATAAATGAAATAGCGAATGTTATTAAAACAGCCTTTTCTGTTGATATTTTAAAGATGCTTTTTATAAACGTGTATACAAACATAACGGCTAAATAATCACCAATTGTATGTCTTAAAAAACCTGTAGCATATTTAGCGATTAGTATTTCTATTAGAAATATTACAAAAAAAAGTATGAAGTATATTTTATTAAATTTCAGCATTTAAATTGTTTTTAAGATTCTTATTCTGTTGGATAATTGAATTTGGTTTACAAATCCAAATCCAAGACTGCATTAATGTTATAAATGCTGTTATAAAAAAAGCACAAACAAAACTTTCAAAATTTGACAGAATTACAAAGTATATCAAGATTCCAAAAGTAATTATTGAGTAATATGGAAAATACTTTTTAAAAATTTCATGGTCAGTTACACCTTCTTTTGCTAACCAAAAGAAAGGTGTAATTGTAACTAGAATTGTTAAAGAGCAAACAATTGCTATAGGAATTATGGATACAATAAATAAAGGAGAAATTTGATTTAAGTCCTCTGGAATAATAAGTATCCAAAAGAGTACTGTAGCCAAACATATTGCTTTTAATAAAGTTGATGATAAGTTCCTAGATGAATTCATTTTTTTAAATTAAAGTTGTCATACACTATTTCTTGCCAAGAATTATTCTGTAAACTTCAATATAATTATTGTGTTTTATATTGATGTTAAATTGACTGCTTTTATTAATTTCATTTTTTTCAATATAATATTTCAGCAGAAAAGTATTATTATCTGATAGATTTATTAAGTATTTTAAATCCATTTGATCTGCGTTGTTTATGTTGTAGTCAGTAATTATTTTATCCCAATTTATTGTAGCAGATAAAATTAATATCACAAATGCAATTTGTATGTTTTTACGGAAAAGAAACCATAAATTTTTAATCTGGGTTACTTTTATGAACGTTGTAATTAATCCAACAGAAGTTGCAATTAAAAAGAATAGTACACCAATTCTTTTGTAAGTGAAACCAAACGAATTAATATATTCTATATTTTTTATAGTTGTAATGATCACTAAAGTTAAGTTTAAAAAGATCCATACAAAGGTTAAATTTTTCAAACCTTTGTTTTTTTCAAAAAAGTTAATATTTCCTCTAAAGAAATAAAGAATAATTACGATTGCCAATACATTAGAAAATATCAATGCATTTACACCATTATGTACTTGTTCTGAAAGTTGAGAAGCTACCATTTGATGAAGTTCTGATAGATATAAAACATCAGTAATTAGAAAAAGAATAATAAGTGCATTTAGTGAAGCCATCAATATAATACCTAATTGATTTTCGTTTACAAGCTCTTTGGTAGTAATAGGTTCTAAAGTATTTTTTTCTAAATTATTTCCAATGTTAAGATCATCATAAGTTGCTGGTTCTATTTGAATTGGATGCGAAATATTATAAAATAGATAATAGCCTAGCGCAGTAAAAAGAATCCATTGAAAATTGATAAAACTAAAGTCGATTTTTGAAATTAATTCATCAAACATAGGGTTTCCATTTCTATATAAATTGATGAAAATGATTAATATAATTGATGGAATTCCTATTATTTTTAACCAATAAACGTAATCTATTTTTTCTTTTTTCACCTTATCAACTTCAGAATTTTCTTTGTCAAAACGCATTGAGAAATAAGAAACAACTACAGTGTAAATTCCATTGATCCATTTTACATAAATAGATGATTTATGTTCAGAAACACTTCCTATAAAAGTCATAAAAGCAATAATATTAGCAAGTATGGCTAGATTAGATTTGTACATAAAAACAGCTGCTCCCGTGATTAAATAGGCAATAGCTAAAAAAATAGTGCTTTTATACTTGAATATTTGATTATTTTTAATCGCTAACATTACAATAGTAAGTAAGGTAAATAGCGATAAATTTAAACCAATGTTTTGTTGATAGAAGAATGTGCTAAAAAGGATTGCACTAACTAAGGTTATTAAGTTTTTCATTTTTTAAATATTTATAATTTGTTGTTTATTAAAAATGGTGTCTCTTAATAATTAAAGAGAGATTTTTGAAAGAACTTTGAATTTCAAAGTGAATAAATAAAAAAATAGTATTATTTGTTTTTGATTAATTTTTCCAGTGCATTAATGTGTTTTTTAAACTCCATTCTGCCTAGTTCTGTTGCTAGATATTTTGTGTTCGGTTTTCTACCAATAAATTGTTTTTCAACTTTTATAAAATCTACTTTTTCTAATGCTTTTGTATGACTGGCTAAGTTACCATCTGTTGCACCTAATAATTCTTTTAAAGTATTAAAATCTGCGTACTCGTTCACCATCAAAATAGACATAATACCTAATCGTATTCGATGATCAAAAGCTTTATTTATATTTAGAATAATATTTTTCAACTGAAATCTATTTATATTATAATAACAGGTTAATTTCTATCGTATTTAAAGTACATCACTAAACCATATAAAATATGCATAACTCCAAAACCAATTACCCAAAACCAGAATCCATAACCAGGAAAAATGGCAGATAATAAACCTAAAGTTATCTGAGTAAGTCCTAAATATTTTACATCTCCTAATGTGTATTTAGAAGCGTTAAATAACGCTAAACCATAGAATAATAACATTAAATCACCAGTTTGTTCATAACGTTGTTGACTTAAAATGATGAGAATATAGATTCCTCCAGCTGCTAATGGAATTATAAAATTTAATAAAAGTCTTCTTGTTAGTGGATCCCAAATTTTTTCATCATTCTGTTTTGCTTTTCTTGTCGTTAAAATAATTGCTGTTCCAATACTAACTATACCGACAAAAACTAAATCAATTAGTACTAAACGAAAAGTTTCATCATCTAAATTTAGATAACCACTTTCACTTTTATTTACTAACCAATAAGCATAACCAGCACCAATTAAAGCGAAAATTCCTGCTAAAATACCAGACAATCCACTCAATGAAATAAATTTCGAAGATTTACTCATTAAGTTTTTAATTTCTGATATGTCTCTTAAATAATTTTCTTGACTCATTTTTAAAGAACTTTGAAATACAAAGTAAAAGATAATTTTTAAAATGAGCAACAAAAAAAACAAAAACTCTCTATATATATTTTAAAACATCGGTATTTGTTTCATTATTTCAAAGTTGTGCTTTAATCTTTAGCATTCCATTTTTCAATTGATATTAATTAATTTATTATTTTTACTATACTTAATAAGTCTTTATGTATTTTAAATACTACAAAAAATGAACTTTAAATCATTATTAGATAATCCAACTTTTATAAACATCGCATCTGTATTTATACTGTTTATAATTGTATATATTTTAGTCAAAATTTCTCAAAAATCAGCAACAAGATTAACAAAAGAAAACACCTCTAAATATAAAGTTAGAAAGCTTATTAATTTTTTCGGTTATCTAGTTTTTGTTATCGGAGTTATGTTTATTTATAATTCTAAACTTTCTGGTTTTGGAACAGCTATTGGTGTTGCAGGAGCAGGAATAGCATTTGCATTGCAAGAGATAATTGTAAGTATTGCAGGTTATATAGCAATATTTAGCAGTAACTTTTATAGAGTTGGAGACCGTGTAAAACTTGGTGGAATTAAAGGAGATGTGATTGATATTGGTATCTTAAGAACTACTTTAATGGAAATTGGAGATTGGGTAAATGGAGATCTTTATAACGGTAAAATGGTTAGAGTTGCCAATAGTTTTGTTTTTAAAGAACCAGTTTATAACTACTCTGGAGATTTTCCTTTTCTATGGGATGAAATTACAATTCCGATAAAGACAAATGGTGATTATAAATATGCAAAAGAACTTTTCACAACTGTTTTAGAAGAAGAAGTAGGTGATTTTGCGAATTTATCTCAAGACTCTTGGAATAAAATGATAGGTACTTATAGCATCGAAAATGCAAGAGTTAAACCTATGATAACAATGGTTTTTGATGAAAATTGGATTACTTTCACTTTAAGATATGTCGTAGATTATAAATCCAGGAGAGGTACAAAATCTATTTTATTTGATAAAATTCTTTCTGCAATTAATGATTCTAAAGGAAGAATTGAAGTTGCTTCTGCAGCAATTGAAATTACAGCATTTCCTAATAAATAAAATAAAGCAATCAATAAATTATTCTTTAACTACAACTCCATAAGTAAGATGAGCAATTCCTAAAATAGAAAGAGAAGAAGACCAATAAGTAGGGATTAAGAAGCACAGAATTGCTAAAAGTAAACTTAACCCTGATAAAACTAATAGATTTTTTCTTTCTTTATTCTTAAATAGAAATAATAAGATTCCGTAAAAAATAAGAAAAGTAGGAGTGAGGTAGTTTGTAAATTCTAGATTCATTAAAACGATTAGAATAATAAAAGCGACAACAATTACAATTATATATTTTTGAACAGCAGCCTTTGTTTTATCGCCCCAAAGTTGGATGTTTAACTTTTTAGCATTCTTTTTTCCTATAAAGAATAATGTTAAAGTTGATAATAGAACAAATGTAAAAGCAATCAGTATAATTAGGTTTTCTATCGTTTTTGGAGATAGCGTTTCTAGTGGAGTTGCGTTATTTAACAACGCTTCTATAACATAACCTGCAATAAAAAGATAGCCTCCAATTAAAATACTTGTAAAACCTTTTAATGAGAAATTGACTTGAATATTATCTTGCATAGGTAAGTTCTTTATCAGATTTTTTTTAACTTCCGCGAATATACAAAAATGAAGCCTGCAGAAGCATATATTTTAAATCAACCAGAACCTTTCAAGTCCATTTTAATGCATTTGCAGATATTGATTGAAACTAGTTTTCCTAATGTTGATTTGCAATTTAAATGGAAAATTCCTTTTTATTATTTAGATGATAAACCTTTTTGTTATTTAAATCCTTCAAAAAAGAAAGGGTATGTTGATGTTGGATTTTACACAAACAAAAATTTAGAAAAATTTAATGAATTTGTAATTTCTGATAACAGAAAAGTTGTAAAATCTTTACGTTATAAAAATTTAGAAGAGATTAAAGCTGAAGTATTAATTTCAGTTTTAGACGAAGCATACAAGCAAACTACTAAAGGATTTTTTGGTAAATAATTACTTCGTTTTAAACTGAAGTGCACCTTTCTTGTTGATATGAATCCTTAAAAAGGAATTCTTTTTTGCTTCCTTAAAAGTTAGAGTTGTGATGTTATCAACAGTCGTTCTAATCGGTTTTTTTGCAAAACGTTGCCCTTGAAATGTATAATATATTAAAGTGTTTTTATCTAAATTTTTAAAGTTCAACTTAATTTCATTAGATGAATTTACTTTTAAAATACCTGTTGTAGGAGATACTAATTCAATTTTAGAATTTAGAAAAGAAGCACCATAAAGTGGTTGATTATAATACTCTTCTAATGTTATTCTACCAAAGCGTAAAACCCAAATTGTATCTTTTGGGAAATGAGTTTTAAAAATCTTCTCTTTAGGAATATTATAAAAATAGTTATTAAATTCTTTAACCCATTTATCATTTGACACATAACCTGCTGCCCAAGTAGCATCTAACAACACCCATTTGTTATTCAGTTTTACTGCGTTCCAAGCATGGTTAGGAGTGTCTTTAGGTTTGCCAATTTCTTCAGGACTAATTCTAGCAGTTCCTACAATTACTTCGGATTCTAACCCTAATAAATCACAAACTTTTTTAAATGATTGTGCGTATTCTTCGCAAACTCCCGTTTTAGAAATAAAAGCAGCATCTATAATTTTATCTTTTAGCCCTTGTAGTTTTTGTATTCTTTCTTCTTCTGATGAATAACTAAAATTATAATGTCTCTGTTTAGGATTGTGGAATTCTCTTAAATTATAATGAATGTTTTTAGCTATCCAATAAAAAGCAGCTCTCGTTTTATCTTCATCAGAAGTAAAGTCTTTAGCTATTTTGGTTGCTAAATCTTCAGCTTTAGAGAATCTTGGATATTCTAAAACCAAAGAATCAACCTTTTTAAAGTCTTGTGAGTTTGTTGCAACAGAAATTAATAAAAAGAAAAATAGAAGTTGTTTCATAAGTTTTAAAGGTAAACAACTTTAGGAGTCAAAAATTGTGCCTTTTTAGTTTTTTGAAAAAAAGAGAAATCCTTCAGGTCTTAAAACCTGAAGGATTTGAAAATATTTTTTATTAAGATTGAGTAAGCGCGTTAAGGATAGAGCGATCTGTTTGAGCTCTTTTTTCTTTTTCAGAAAAAAAGCGAGTAGCGAAAGCCTGTTAAAACGCCCAAAAAATGAATCCTTTATAAATTATTAATCGTTTTTCTAATGGCAACTAAATTGGTTAATAAACCTTCTAAGTTGTCTAAATGTAACATATTTGCTCCATCAGATTTTGCGTTTGCAGGATCGAAATGAGTTTCTATAAATAAACCATCCACGTTATTTACAATTCCGGCTCTGGCAATTGTTTCTATCATATCTGGTCTTCCACCTGTAACACCCGCGACTTGATTTGGCTGTTGTAAAGAATGCGTAACATCTAAAACTGTAGGTGCAAATTTTCGCATTTCAGGAATTCCTCTAAAATCGACAATCATATCTTGATAGCCAAACATGGTTCCTCTATCTGTTATCCAAGCTTTATCAGAACCAGCATCTTTTACTTTTTGTACAGCGTGTTTCATTGCACCAGGACTCATAAATTGTCCTTTTTTAAGATTGACAACTTTACCCGTTCTTGCAGCAGCAACAACTAAATCTGTTTGACGAACTAAAAAAGCAGGAATCTGCAAAACATCTACATATTCAGCCGCTTTTATTGCATCAGAAACTTCGTGAATGTCTGTTACAGTTGGTACATTAAAAGTTTCAGAAACTTTACGTAAAATTTTCAATGCTTTTTCATCTCCAATTCCTGTAAAACTATCAATTCTACTTCTGTTTGCTTTTTTAAAACTTCCTTTAAAAATATAAGGAATTTCTAATTTGTCTGTAATTGTAATTACTTTTTCTGCAATTCTCATAGCCATTTCTTCACTTTCGATAGCACAAGGCCCTGCAAGTAGAAAAAAGTTATTTGAGTTTGTATGTTTTATATTGGGAATAAGAGATAAATCCATCTGTAAAAATTTTTGGACAAAAATACGAAATTAAATTAGCTATATTTAGCCTTTTAAAAAATGAAATACAATGAAAAAAATAATACTGTTACTTTTTATATTCTCTGGAATAATTTCTTGTAAACAAAGTTCTAAAGTAATTAAAAAAGAAAATAAAGAAGCAACAATTGATGCTTCAACTGTAAAGAAACACTTGTATACTTTAGCTTCAGATGAAATGGAAGGTAGAAAAACAGGAACATCTGGAATTGAAAAAGCTGCTAAATACATAGAAAACGAGTTTAAACGAATTGGCTTAAAAACCTACGATACATTAAAAGATTACAGACAGACTTTTACTTTTACCGACAGAAGATCTAAAAAAGAATTAACAACAAGTAATATTATTGGTGTTTTAGAAGGAAAAAGTAAGAAAGATGAATATGTGGTAGTTTCAGCACATTATGATCATTTAGGAATTAAGAAAAAGAAAGGTGAATTAGATAGTATTTACAATGGAGCAAATGATGATGCATCTGGTGTTACAGGTGTTTTGGCTTTGGCAGAATATTTTAAAACAAAAGGAAATAATGAAAGAACAATTCTTTTTGTAGCTTTTACAGGAGAAGAAATGGGGTTAATTGGTTCTACTTATTTTGGTAAAGGAATTGATGCTAGTAAATTTGTTGCGGGTATTAATTTAGAAATGATTGGTAAAGTGCCTAATTTTGGTCCAAATACTGCTTGGTTATCTGGTTTTGAACGTTCTGATTTTGGTAAGATTGTTCAGAAGAATTTAGAAGGTTCTGGGTATACTTTACATCCAGATCCGTATCCGAAATTCAATTTATTTTTTAGATCAGACAATGCTTCTTTAGCACGTTTGGGAGTGCCTTCTCATACATTTTCTACAACACCAATTGATGTTGATAAAGATTATCATAACGTTTCTGATGGAGTAGAAACGTTAGATGTAGCTGTTGTAACAGAAACTATAAAAGCGGTTGCGAAAGGAACGGAAAGTATTATTAGTGGAAAAGATACTCCAACAAGAGTGTTGTTAGAGGAAGATAAAAAATAATAAATATGAAGGCTTTAAAATTTTTGTTTTTGTTGATATTTGTCAGTTGTTCGTCTTCAAAAGTAGTAGTAGATTATGATGATAAAACTGATTTTTCTATATTTAAAACCTTTGATTTTTATGAAGACAATGGCGAAAGTTTAAATGATTTTGATATTAATAGAATTTCAGATGCAATTCTACAAAATTTAAAAACTGTTGGATTGCAACAAGACATAAAACCAGATTTCTTTATTTATTTTGATGCCAAAATTTCTGAAAAACAAAATAACAATACTATAGGAATTGGTATTGGAAGTGCTAGTCGAAATGGTGGGATTGGAGTTTCTGGAGGAATACCAATTGGTGGTGAAAAACTAATTGAAGATATTAGTATTCGGTTTATAGCAGCAACTTCTAATGAATTATTTTGGGAAGGTTCTTTAAGTTCTAGCATAAAAAAGAAAAGAACACCAGAAAAGCGTAAATTATATATAACAGAAGTTATTGCTGAAATTTTACAGAATTATCCACCAAAAAATAAATAGAATGGCGTATTCTGAATATTTAGTAGACAGAGTTTCTCAATTTTTTAGAGAAAAAAGTATCCATTTCGAATCTAAAAAAATGTTTGGTGGTTTGGTTTTTATGGTTGATGAAAAAATGTGTGTTGGTGTTATGAAAGACCAAATAATGGCAAGAATTCATCCAGATATTTATGAAGCATCTTTATTGGTTGAAGGTTGTAGAAGTATGGACTTCACCAAAAAACGAATGAAAGGTTTTGTGTATTTAAGTGATGACGCCATAGATTTTGATGACTATCTAAATTATTGGTTACAACTAGCTTTAGACTTTAATCCGTTAGCAAAAATGAGTAAAAAAAGAAAATCCTCTAAAAATTAATTTAGAGGATTTATTATTTTAATATTTTTTTTCTTAGAATTGGTAACGAACAGCTAAAGCAATGTCAGAATTTAATCCGTCTAAACCACCTGAAACTCCTATTTCTGGTCTATAGTCAATAGAAATTAAAATCGGAGCATCAAAATTATATTCAATTCCAACAACTCCAGCTCCATAAATTCCAGTTCCACCAGCAGAAACAATTCCTCCACCAACACCAGCATACCAATTAAACTGATTTTCTAAATTCCAAACCCATTGATATAAACCTGTTGCTTTAAAGTCCGTAAATTCATTTGCTAAACCTAAATCAATTTCTAGGCGATTACTATCTCCTAGTGATTTTTGATAAGAAACTTCTCCACCAACACCATTACCTCCACTAAATCGAAGACCAATTGCATTGTCAGAAATTTCTTGTCCATTCATTGTAAATGTAGCTGTAAAAACCAAGCTTAATACTAATAATACTTTTTTCATAATGTTATTCTTTTTTATAATAATTAGACGACAAAATTACACTCTTTTGAGCTATTAACAATTTGTAATTGCTTTTTTTATGTTAAAAAAAAATAGTACTATTTTTCTAGGATATTAATTCTTACACCTTCAGAATGACTGCTAAATTCTGGTGCATACATACTTTGTATCGTTGTTATTCCGTTGCTAAAATTACCAGCATTATTTACTCTTACATCATACTCAAAAACATAAACACCCTTTGGTAAACGATCAAAAAAGAAATTGGTTGCAGCATCTTTTGTGCTTTCATAATAGCCTAAATTGTCTTGCCATTTGTATTTTGACATTACATTTACAGGTTCAACTCCAGAAGCTCTCATATCTTTCATGTGAATGAATTCCATATTTCTGTCTGAGCGTAATTCTATTCTTACTGTAATTAAATCTCCAACTTTTAATTGTGTTTTATCTGTGATTTCTTTCAGTTCTTTTCCTAAATCTGAATTTACTTTTAAGAATAGTTTTTTATTCAATTTTAGCGGAGTTTCAGCTGAGGTGATTTTATCTAAATCTTCAAAATATTGCCAATACAAACCTCCCCAAGCAATTCCGTTTCCTTTTTTGGTAATGGTAACTTCTCCCATTTCCTTTTTTATTTCATCACCATTCCAAGAGGTTTTAAAATAACCAGTTCCTGCTTCAATTTTTACATCATCAATTTTTGATGGATTGATGTTTTTATCACCAACTTTAATGTCTACCATTTCTGTGATTGAAACAAAATCACTTCCATTTAACAATAATGCATACACAGCTTCTGTAGTTGCTTTGGTTGTTTTCCATTTATTCGTTTGCTTATTTTTAAGTAACCAAACTTTTAAATTGTCAATATCATTGAGATTTTTCGTTGCACTTTCAGGCTCAGTTGAAATGACACCAATTTCAGAGAAAACTTCAATCATTAAAGCTTGAGTTTCTATCGGTGCTTGATAATAGTAGTAACCAGCAGTATTTGTTTTCCAGTACATTCCTAATTCATCAGATGTGATACTATTCTCTTTTAATGATTTTAAAATTTTATTTGCAATTGATTTTTTATCACTTCTAAATAACGATAAAGCAATTTGTCCTTTTGCATATAAATTATAATCATTCCAATAATTTATGGTTTGATTTCTGTAATAATCAACTACTTTTTGCAAATTGTCATGTAAAGAAATATCGTTATAAAAACTACGCATATACAAGTACTGAATGGTGAAATATCCTAAATTATTTTTTGATAAATAATCTGAATATGCTTTATCGCCTTTCTTTTTTGTTTTGGCTTCTTGTTTTATTTTATCAGCTCTTTCAAGTAGTTTTTCATATTGTTCTAGCAATTCTCCATCTAAAAATTTCACAGATTTCTCAATCATTTTTTGAGTTGATTTATCAAAATTAGAAACACCTAATTTTTGCAAATGACCAAAACCTGTTGCAATATGTTGAGTGATAAAAGTACTTTCATATCTACCTCCTTTAAACCAAGGAAATCCACCAGAATTCATCTGAATATCTTTTAGTTTATTGATGGCTCTTTCTTGCTCATTTTTCATTTTATTCAAATCGAACAATAATGCAATTCGTTTCTTTTGCTCGGTTTCTGATTGAGCATCTCTTAACCAAGGAGTTTCCTGAATAATTAACGATTTCAATTCTTGATTCTTCTCTAAATTAGATAATAAAGCATCAGATGATTTCCATGCATTAAAAACTTCTTGAATTCTAGGATTTGAATTTGCGACAAAACTAGCCAATGTATTTGCATAATATCTAGAGAATGTTTGTTCTGCACATTCATAAGGATATTCCATTAAATATGGCAAAGATTGAATGGCATACCAAACTGGGTTGGATGTCATTTCTAACGTTAACTTATGGTTTTTTAAAGTTGATGAAGTTGTGTTTTTCAACTTATCTAACGTAAAAGTTTTAGTTTGATTAGAGCGAATCCACATTGGTAATGTTTCTGTAACCAACATTCTGTTTGATAAAACTGGCAAAACGTTTTGTTCTCCATCTGAAAAATCGCCTGCTTTTGCCACAATTTTATATTGAACAGCTTGTACTGTTTCTGGAATTGATAATTGCCAAGAAACGTTTGTGTTTCCGTCTTTATCAACTGAGAAGCCCACTCTGTCAGTTCCTGACATCTCTCTCAAAGGGAGAGAGCCACTCTTACATAATAACTCTTGTGTTATTTCTTTTCCAGAAATAGCATCCGTTAAAATTAGTTTTGCAGCTCCATTTAGACTATTATTTGTTAAGTTGGTGATTTTTGCACTCAAGGTAATTTTATCACCTTCACGTAAAAAACGAGGTGCATTTGGTACAACCATTAACTCTTTTTGAGTAACCGTTGTTAATGTTTTTGTTGCCGATTTTAATTCCTTTGTATGTGCTAATAATTGCAGTTTCCAACGAGTTAAAGCTTCTGGCATTGTAAAAGAAAAACTTACTTGTCCGTTTTTGTCTGTTCGTAATTGAGGAAAAAAGAAGGCAGTTTCTTTAAAGTTTTTACGTGCTTTTACTTTTGATAATTGGTTGTCTAATTTTTCTTGACCGGCTTTTGTACTGATAATAATAACACCATTTACACCTCTTGAGCCATATAAAGAAGTAGCAGCTGTATCTTTTAAAACAGACATTTCTGCAATGTCATTTTGATTGATGTTAAATGTATCCATAATAACGCCATCAACTATATATAATGGATTATTTTCTCCAGAAATACTTGAAGCTCCTCTTATTCTAATTTCTTTCCCAATTCCATCAGCATTCATAACTTCAATACCAGCAACTCTTCCTGTTAAAGCTTTTGCGCTAATTTTACTTATAGAGCCTGTTAAACTTTTCTTCTTTTGAGATCCATAACCAACTACAACAATTTCATCTAAATGTTCAGAACTTTCTTCTAAAGCAACATTAAGTATAGAAAAATCTTTTACTTTAATTTCTAAAGGAACAAATCCTAAATAACTAAAAACTAAAACATCTCCTTTTTTAGATTCAATAGTATATTGTCCGTCAAAATCTGTTGTTTTTCCTTTTGTAGTATTTTTAATAGCAACGTTTACTCCTGGTAAAGGTTCATTATATTCGTCTGTTACAACACCATTAATAGTACCATTAAACGCTCCTGATTTTTTGATTTTCACTTTTACCTTTCTAGCTTCAAGTTTCTTGTAAACATTCTTTAAATAATTATTATTCTGCCATCTATTGTTGTTTATACTAAACCCAAACCAATTATATTTATCATAAGAAATAGAAGAAAAACCATTATATCTTCTCTGAATATTTCTAATATTAAAATTAGAATTCCCAAAACTATGATTAGCATTGCTAATAGTATAAGAATTATAAGATGGTTTTGGTATTGTAGGATTAAAACTCCAATTATGAGATTTAAATTCATCTAAAGAAGCATCATACATAGAAGCTAAAACTTCTGCAGCAACCCCATGATTTTTATCATTTTTCAGTGTAAAACTCCAAGTTTCATCTTGTCCTGGTTGTAATTTATCTCTAAAAATATTAGTTTCAATCTCAATAGCTTCTTGTTTGTCAGGAACATTAATAATTAGACTTCCACTTTTAAAATAGTTATAATTTACAAAGTGATATTTAATTGCAAAACCACCAATATCTTCTTTTTTAATAGGGATTTTTATGGTTTTTGTTGAATTATTTATTTTTACTAAACAAGTTTCTATAATTTTATGATTCTTTTCAATTTGTATCGTTACAGTACTATTTTTTGAAGCTGAACCAATATTTAATTCTAGAACATCACCAACTTGATAAAAAGTTTTATCAGTATTAATTATAAATAATTTGTTGTCAGAAACCTGTTTTTCTTTTGATGAAAATAGTGAGAATCTTTTTTCATCTTTTACTTCTTGATTAAATTTATCTTTACTTTCTAATACTACAATGTATTTTCCTGAAATCCAGTTTTTAAGATTGTTAAGTTGAATTTCTTTTGATGTTTTTGTATCAAAATTTTTACTAAAAACCATTTCTCCTTTTTTCCAGTTTTTCTCATCATTTTCATCATTTGTAAAAGGATCATTTGGAAATAATGTTCTAAATGTATTTTCTGAAATATCTTGATAATCAGGAGCAGACCAAGGTCTTTTTCTTAACGGATTTTTAGGTGCTTTTAATTTATATATTTTAATAGTTCCTTTTGCAGCAATAAATTGGCCGTTTAAGTTTTTTGTATCAACTTTTAAACTTGTTTCATTTTGGTTTTTATCAATTTTGTCATCCAAAGAAATAGTTGCTAACAAAGAATGATATCCAACTTTTACAGTTGTTGTTGCACTTCTTGTTTCTCCATTTATATCAGTAACATCTGCTGTAATTTCGTACGTAAAAACGGGTAGATTTTCTTTAGAAACACTTTTGTCAGGAATTGCTTTAAATATGATTTCAAATTCTCCTTTACTATTTGTGATAGATTCACCTTGGGTAATTTCTTGAGAACTAGAATTCGAATTTGGTCTTCTCCAATAATACCAACTTGGGTATTGTACTTTTCTATGCACACGATACACAACTTTAGCATCTGTAATATTTGCGCCAGAAAAAGCTTTTGCAAAACCATTTATAGCAATTGAATCGTTTATTTTATAACTTTCTGTAACCGGTTTAAATTCAGTTTCAAATTTTGGTCTTTTGTATTCTTCAACAGAAAACCTTACTTCATTATTATAGTCAAAATCAAAGTATTCATTATCATAAAATTTACTGTCGTTTTCATAACTTTCATCAATTTCAATTGAAAACTCACCAGTTAATCCATTGTTAGGTAAAATAAATTCACCTGAAACAGATCCGAATTCATTCAGTTTTAATTCAATTATTTTTATTACCTGATTGTTTACATCATATAAAGTCGCTTCTACATATTCATTTTTAAAAACTTCAGATTTTTCACCTTGTTTTTTAATAACAATAGCTTTAAAATATACAGTTTGTCCTGGTCTATAAATACTTCTATCTGTAAAAATAAAAGGTTTTATTATAATTTCTTCATCTTCATTATTCTTGTAGTTATTTCTATCATTTTCATATAAATAATGATTTCCAAAAGTGGCAATGTCATCTTTCGTTTTTACGGATATTTCTACATTGTCATAATAATTAGTGCTTTTAAAAGATGCAAATCCGTTTTTGTTTGTCTTTAACCTTTTATTGATGTAATTATCTTCGTTGTTACTCTTGTTTTTTAAATGAATTTGAGCATTTTTAATAGGTTTTCCATTATTTCTGTCTACTATTTGATAGTTGTATTTGTTATCAAAATTATTCTCAATCAATGTTAAATTAGTTACTTGCATTGAAGCTGTTCCAAATACTTCGTCTTTGTTTAAATTTTGAGTTTCAGACGTAACAATTAAAAAAAATCCATTGTCAAATTTAGGAATGATTATTTCTGTACTATGTTGTAAATAATCGTTTTCATTTTTTAGTTTAGAATTCCAATTATTCACCTTTTTAAGTGAATTTATTAGTTTGATTTTTTCTTCTGATTTATACAACCTATTGAATTTATACAATTGATCATTTGTAATTTTATAGGCAGTGAAATACAGTTTGTCAATATTTTTATAATTGACTAACATTCTTGTATTTGTGTTAATTGGTATGTTTTTTTCTACAGTTATAGAAAGCGATTTTGCTAAAATTTGATTTTTAAGAATCGTGCAGTTTTTTGTTGCTAAACTTTTTGGGAATTGTTTAATTATTTTATTGCAAATAGAAATTGCAAGTTTGTTTTCTGATTTACTTCTATGAATTTTGGCAATCTCAAAAGCATACAATCCACTAATATCTTTTTTATTAAAACGATCTTTGGATACCTCTAAAGTTGATAGAAAAACATCTTGTTTATCATTAAAAGTTGCTTGTTGTTTTACAAAATTTAATCTGTGGATATCAATATCTGCCAAAGCATTCAAACTATTTTCTTTTGAATGAAATTGTACTAATTTTTGATAGATTTTTAATGCATTAAACTGTAATGACAAACTGTCTTTTGAAACAATTTGTAATTTTGAAAATGATTTAAAATCACTTAAATAAGCAACATTATCTAACGTAAACTTATAAGAAGGTCTTGTTATAGAAGTTTCAGAGGAATTATAAAATTCTAAAGCATTATTGGCTAAAAAATCGTACAAAGTTGGTCTGTATTTTTTAGAATCTTTTTTGATTGATAAAATATCAGCAAAATCGTGAATATTTATTTTCTGAAGTTGCTCAGCATTTTCTAAAGAAGCATTAAAATGTGTATGGGTTTCTTCAAAAAGTGTATTTAAATCCCAAGTTCTAAAATCTAGAGCATCAACCTTATTATTTGTTTGTGTTCGGTTGTAAAATTTAGACCTGTTTTGAGTATAATATTGCCAATATAAATTAGCTAAAACATTTTCTAAAACATTTTTTGTAGGAAGTTCACTTTCAGAGATATGCTTTTTAAAAGAATTAATTACTTTTAGTTGTGCGTCTTCTTCTAATGTTAACGAGAACTTACTTTTATAAAAAAGCGATTTTATTAATTGTGAAGAATTGTTTTCTTTTTCTGCTTTGGTGTATATTTTATCAACACTATTTAAAGCGGATTTTGGTAAGTTATCAACTTCAAATTTTTCTACTTCTAACCAAAGGTTGTCATAGTTTTTTTGTGCATTTAAAAAGGATGAAAATAATAATATCAATAATAGTGTTGTTGTCGCTTTTTTCATAATCAATAGATTTTATGCTAACAAAGCACGTATAAATCATTCTGTAAAACAATCTAAAATTAGTTAACGAGTCGTTTCACTGCGTAAAACCATTTTTTAATTGAGTTTCGTTCTAAAGATAATTAATAATGTTTTTATAGTATACAACAAACGAGCCATTTGGCTCGTTTGTTTTTTGTTATTCTATTTTTTTGATTATAAATTCACATCTTCTATTGACTTCATGTTGTTCTTCTGTGCAAGAATCTTCTGTCTTACATTTTATAAGAGGTTGGGTTTCTCCATAACCAATAGCTGAAATTCTATTCTTTTGAATACCTTTTTCAATAAAATATTTTCGAACTGAATTTGCTCTTTTT
This sequence comes from Polaribacter sp. SA4-12, assembly GCF_002163675.1. NCBI lineage: Bacteria > Pseudomonadati > Bacteroidota > Flavobacteriia > Flavobacteriales > Flavobacteriaceae > Polaribacter > Polaribacter sp. SA4-12. Next base: position 3,861,613 of record NZ_CP019334.1, read on the forward strand.
TGTGAGAGTTCTAAATTATATTGATTGTGTCCTCGAATATCTGAGTGAGTTCCTATTTCAATAACCATTTTTTGGTGCTTTTTCATTAAAGTAATTACTTTATCTACTGCACTTTTTGCGTCTTTACGCAAATACCAAAGTTTGTAATCAAAATTAATATCTTCAGTTTTAACAACGATTCTATCTTTATTTTTTTCAATACTTTTTTCTTCTGCAATAATTCCTTCAATTTTTTTCTTCTTGTCTATCTCAATTTTTTTAGTTGCAATTATTTTTAACTTTAAATCGTGGTCCTTTTTTAATTGAATAGCAATATCTTTTTCTATATCTATTTGTTTTAACGATTTTAAAGCTATAAAAACCTTGTTGTTTTTGTTTCTGATATTATCTATCAATATAAATTTTTGTTCTTGTAAATAACCAATTTTAGAAGCTACAAGTGTATAAGATAATTTACATTCTGTATTAAAATTGAATTTACCAACAGAATCTGTTTGAGCTTCATTTAATGTTGTATATCCTTTTTTAATTAAAATATTGGTGTTTCCTATTACTTCTTTTGTGTCTATATCAGTTATAGAAACTGTAATAGATTGTTCACAATCCTCTATAATTAGTGGTTTTCTTTCAGAAATGCTATAAATGTCATCACTACCTTTACCAGAAGGTCTGTTTGATGAAAAGTATCCTTCTTTATTATCAGTATCTATATTAAAAGCAAAATCATCATAACTTGAGTTTACAGGTAAACCAATGTTATCTGGTTTAGAAAATTTATTGTTAACAGATTTACTGATAAATACATCTAATGAACCAAATCCTGGATGCCCATTTGAAGAGAAATAAAGCTCATTGTTTTTAGAGATAAAAGGAAACTGTTCTCGTTTACTTGTGTTTATTTCTTTTCCAAGATTTTTAGATTTACCAAAACTTCCATCAGTAAGAATCGGAATTGAATAGATATCAAAAGATCCAAAACCACCTGGCATATCAGAAGCAAAATACAACGTTTTTTCATCGTTACTTAAAGCAGGATGTTCTGTAGAATATTCAACATTATTAAAAGATAAAGGTTGAATATTTTTCCATTCATTTTCAATTAATTCCGCTTTAAAAATCTGAACATGAGTTATGTGTTTATTGTCTTTATGCCTTTTGTTTTTGGTATAGTTATTTCTAGTGAAATATACTGTTTTTCCATCTTTAGTAAAGATAGCGTTAGCCTCATGAACTTTTGTGTTGATGTTAGCCGAAATACTTTTAGAAACATTATTGTCTAAATGAATTTTATCAATAGAAACTTCATATAAATCTAAATATTGACTGCGATTCCATCTGTAAGATTTTTCTAAAAAATTACTTTCTTTTTTTGTCGCAGAAAATATGATTTTGTCATCTTTCTTGATTGCTCCAAATTCTGAATTTTTAGAATTTATAGTTAAGTTTTTTATTAGATAACGGTCACCAATAACTTTAATGTTTTCTAAATAGGTTATAGATTGATTTAACTTTTCTAAACCTTTTTTATCATTCTTTTTGATGTAAAAACTTTTTAAGATTTCATTTGCTTTTTTAGTTTGATTAGTCGCTTTTAAAGTATGTGAATATTTAAAATAATATTCATCCTCAATTTGACCTTTATAATTGTTGATTAAATACCTATAATAACGATTCGCCTTAGGCATGTTGTATAAATAATAATAACTGTCTGCTAGTTTTTGCACAACATCCATTGAAGTTTTATCTTCCAAAATATTTTCATAAAGAGGAATTGCTTCAGCATAAAAAGCTCGATCAAAATATTTATTTGCTTTAATGATATCAAATGATTGCGCGTTACATATTACTGCAACGAACAAAAAGAATATTGTAATTACTGTTTTTTTCATAATGCTATATTTTAAAAGAATCTTGGAGATTTGTCATACCCTTTTTTGAATTCAATTAAATAGAGATCAAAGAGTAGCATTATTTCGTGTGTTCCAGAATTAAAGTTACCTAGATTAGAGGTTGTATAATCATAAGCATAACCAATTCGTAAATTATTTGTAGCTCTAACATTAAACATTCCGCTGAAAGAATCGTTCAATCTATAAGAAACTCCTCCTTCAAACTTATTATTAAATAATACGTTTATTGAAGTGTCTAATGTAATCGGAGAACCTTTTACAGCTTTTGCCATAATGGAAGGTTTAATTTTAAATTGGTTGTTAAGTTTGTAAACATAACCAGCTGTTAAAAAGAAATGAATTTCTTCTGCACCAAGTCTATTCTGTCCTTTTCTTTGTTCTATTTGTTTCGATTTTAAAAAGTTTGGAGCAGATAAACCGATATAATAATCATCTGTAAAATAGAAAGCACCAAAACCAAAGTTAGGCAACATTCTATTTTGGTTATTAAAAGCTTCATCGTTTGTAAGAAGACCATCCGGAAGTTTAAAGCCACTAAAATTTGTTTGAAAATTAGTGAAACCAGCTTTTAAACCTAAGGATAATTTTTGATTTTTTCCTACTTGCAAAACGTAAGCAAAATCTGCATAAACATTATTTTCTCTTAAAATACCATCGCCAATATTATCTGTAATAAAAGATAAACCAACTTGAATTTTTTCACTTAATGGAGCATGCGCAAAAAATGTATATGTTTTTGGAGCTCCAACTGTAGAAATCCATTGAGAACGATTCATTGCACCTAAATTAATTACATCTAAATCATTAGTAGCATAAGCAGGATTGATTATGCTTTGATTGTACATGTATTGCGTGTATTGTGGATCTTGCTGTGAAAAGGCAAAAAAATGAAATGCGAAAATTATAAGGGGGATTAGTTTTTTCATCTATTTTTTATTGTATTATTTACTTAAGTATAAGCGACCTTGTATCGGTTTTAAATTGTCTTTATTGTAGTTTAAAATGTAGAAGAAAACTCCACTTGTAGCAACGTTACCAGATTTATTATTTTTACCATCCCAAGAAGGAGCACTTTTATTTCCTGTAAAAATTGATAGTCCATATCGATTAAAAATTTCAAGACTATAATCTGGGTAAAAGAGTTCTATGTTTGGTATGTAATAAAGATCGTTTACAGAATCACCATTTGGAGAAAAACCATCAGGAATATAAAATCCATATTTCTCTGGATTACATTTAGAAAGATCTACAGATATCAGCAAACGTTCACCTTCACAATTTGAAGAGGAGTTAATGCTTGCTACATAATAATTTACATTTTCTTGAAGCTTATCAGAATTATTAATCTCGAAGCCACCTTGTAACGAATCATACCAAATTAGATTAGAATTATTGTCAGTAACAATGTCTTTTTCTAAATCAAAAAGGGATAAATTATCTAAAGAACATAGTAATTTAGAACCTGTGTATTCTGGTTTAGGAGATGATAAGATAGTAATCGTAAATGGTAATCGAGTGGTAAACTCACAACCATCAATACTTTCTACAGCAAAATATATTTTTCCATCTTCTAGACTGGTTGTCTCATTTAATAAATTCCCATTTGTTAAAGAATCATACCAAATTACACTTCCTTTATTTGCAATGGCGTCTAAGTTTGCAATAGTCGCTTTGTCAATAGTACAAAAAGTAGGATTTATATTATTAGAAGTTATTATTGAAGGTTTATTAATTTTTATGACTACAGATGATCGCTCTAAACTTATGCAAGTGTTTTTAGAATCTGATGAAGTTACAAAATAGTCTTCACCATCAATCAAAAATGTTGCTGTATCTAAAGGAATTGTAGATGTATTGTTTTCGTACCAAGTAAGGTTTTCTCCTGAGTTAACAATGATATCAGATATTTTAGGTTCATTTGTAGAAGGATCAGAATTGAAACAAAAAGTCTGATTAGCATCTAGAGTCGGAGCTACTGGGTTTCCATTTATAGAGAAAAATGCTGTTTTTTCAAACTCAAATTGTGCTCTACAACGACTTGTATCATCTTGTACACTTTTTAATGTTACTTTATAATTACCAGTTTCTAGTTTAGAAATATCAACATTATAATTTGCTATTCCTCCTGTTAGTATAGTTGTGTTATTTGTTATAGCAGTTGAGTTACTTTCTTCAGAAACTATATATTCAATTGTATATTTTCCTGTAGTGATTATAGGTGCATCAATTACAGCTTTTATTTCTGTTGTATTACATACATTATCAATTACAATATCTAATTGAATATCTTCTGGTATTAAAGCTGCAGAAAAATTAAAATCAATACATATAAATCCACTATTAGTTGGACTATCTATTTTTAAATTGTAATCAATAGCATTTTCAGGAAAAGAAGATATATCAACAGGTAATAATCCAGTTCCGTTTGTAAAAGTTATTTCTTGATTTTTAATTGGCTTAGAACTCCCATTAATTAAATCTTCTATAATGTAATTAATAGAGTATGTATTGTTTGATTGTTCTCCGTTATTATCAACTAAATTACTAATAGTAATAATAGCGTTTATCCCATCAAAACATAATTTTGGTATAGAAATTTCTGTATCATAGATAATAAACTGATTCTCTAATATTTCTAAAGAATTACAAATAACACCATTTACATTTGATATTTTTGTTGCTTTAACAGTATATTTTCCAGCTTTATTAATTGTATTAGCGGGTAATTCTATAGCAGTTTTAATATATAATGGATTGTTAGGATCATTTGTTATGTTATTAATTGTACCTGTGTAAACTAAATCATTAGTATTTGAGTTTATAATTTCATAATCAAGATTGTATGTAATTTCATCTTTATTTGTATTTGTATAAAGAATTTCTATTAATAAAGGATCTTTTAAACATTGATTATTTACTTGAAATTGTCCTTTAATTTCAGGAATAGAAATAGTTACGGTTGAAGTTTTTTCTTTACAAACACCATGAGTCTGATAAACTGTATAATCGTATTTGTAAATACCAGAACCAAAATTGTTATATATTTCTTGAATATTAATTGTTGAATCAAATGAATCTGAAAGTTGATTCGTTCCATCTATGTCAAACCATATACCATCAGTATCTTCTTCAGAAAGTTGATCAAATAAATCGATATTAGTATATAAAGAAAAGTCTTCAGTTTTGCAGATAGTAAGATCTTCTGCAGTTCCAGACTCAGGAGCTCTGTGAACTTCAAGTAAGATTGTTGCAAACTTTGAAGAACAAGTAACTACATCATCAACGGTATATGTAAAAGAGTAAGTTCCTGCTTCTGCTTTTTGAGCATTAAAAAACTGACCATCTAGAAAGCCTTTTGGGGTATTAGTAGCTTCTTCCCATTCTCCATTAATATCCGCATTTAAATCGGTTAAATTATTATCTAAAAAAGTATATAAATCTACTTTTGTGTTATTGCTGCATGCATTAGCACCTCCATTTATGTTGTCTTCTCCTGGGTAACCACCTAAATTTATAGTTACTGTAGCGCTCTCGTTGCAGTTTAGATTTGTGTAAGTAAATGAATGAGTACCAAATCGGTTAATTTTCCAAAGATTTACAATACCAGAAGTAGTGTCTAATGCTTTTTTGTTTAGTGGATTGTTACTTTTCCAGACACCTCCAGTTTGAGGGCTTCCATTTAATTTATTAAATAAGTTGAGTGTTTGATAGTTTGCATTTGCTTCTTTATCACAAATTGTAAAAGAATTATTACTGCCAGCACATTGACTGTAAGTGTTATTTACTAGAAAAAAAGAAGAAAAACAACATATAAAATATATTATTTTTTTTAGGGGGATATGTCTCATAAGAACTTAATAGGAGGGTTAAAAGAAAATCTAATAACCTTTTAATTACAAGAACTAATTTAAGCTATTTTTTTCAATTAGAAAAAATAATAGGGCAAATAATGGAAAACAAAGATTAGTAAAACTTACTTTATTATCTTTGTAAAAAAATAATAATTCGAACATTTATGAATATACATTTTATTGCTATTGGAGGGAGTGCAATGCATAATTTAGCCATTGCTTTGCATCAAAAAGGATATAAAGTTTCTGGTAGTGATGATACTATTCATAACCCATCTAAATCTCGTTTAGAGAAGTATGGTTTATTACCAAATGAATTTGGATGGTTTCCAGAGAAAATATCATCAGAATTAGATGTAATTATTCTTGGGATGCATGCTAAAAACGACAATTCTGAATTATTAAAAGCACAAGAATTAGGATTGAAGATATATTCTTACCCTGAGTTTTTATATGAACAATCTAAAGATAAAACTCGTGTTGTAATTGGTGGTTCTCATGGTAAAACGACAATTACTTCTATGATTTTACATGTTTTAAATTATCATGAAAAAGAGGTAGATTACATGGTTGGGGCACAATTAGAAGGTTTTGAAACGATGGTGCATTTAACAGAAGAAAACGATTTTATTGTTTTAGAAGGTGATGAATATTTGAGTTCGCCAATAGATATGCGCCCAAAATTTCATTTATACAAACCAAATATTGCTTTATTAAGTGGAATTGCTTGGGATCATATTAATGTATTTCCAACATTTGAAAATTATATAGAGCAGTTTAAAATCTTTACAGATTCTATGACAAATGGAGGAATCATGGTGTATAATGAAGAGGATGAAATAGTAAAGGAAGTTGTAGAATCATCAGAAAATCATATTAAAAAATATCCATATTCAACTCCAGAACATTTTATTAAAAACGGAACTACTTTTTTAGTAACAGCTGAAGGAGATTTACCGTTAGAGATTTTCGGAAAACATAATCTTCAGAATTTAGCAGGAGCAAAATGGATTTGTCAACATATGGGAATTGATGAAGATGATTTTTATGAAGCGATTGCCAATTTTAGTGGAGCAAGCAAACGTTTAGAAAAGATTGCAGAAAGTAATGCTACGGTAATCTTTAAGGATTTTGCACATTCACCAAGTAAAGTTGAAGCAACAACAAAAGCTGTAAAGGAACAATATTCAGAAAGAACTGTATTGGCTTGTCTAGAACTGCATACCTATTCTAGTTTAAATGCAGCGTTTTTAGCAGAATACAAAGGAGCTTTGGATGCAGCTGATAAAGCAGTTGTTTTTTATTCTCCACACGCAGTAAAGATTAAACAATTAGAGGAAGTTACAGAGCAACAAATTGCAAATTCTTTTGAAAGAGATGATTTAATTATTTATACAAATCCACAAGAATTTAAAGACTTTTTATTTAGCCAAAATTTAGAAAAAACAGCAGTTGTTTTAATGAGTTCTGGTAATTATGGAGGTTTAGATTTTGAGGAAGTTAAGCGTTTGGTTTAGGTTTTTTAAGTCCAAGATTTTTTAAATAGAAACTAACGTTTTTTAATCGTCTAAAAGTATATGAACTGTACTCTTTATCTGTAAAAGAGTATTGTAGAATTTTTAATTTATCTTTAATTCTGATATAAGAGTTAATAAGTGCAATTTTTTTGAGTTCTTTTTTTGAGTTTCCTATAATTTTTAGATAAGATTCTAAATATTTTTTTGATTCCTTATTAATAGTATATTCTATACTTTTAGGAGCGTTTAAAAGTTCTGTAGCGCAACTTTTATAATTATTAAGATATTTTTTTATAATCTTGTTTTTTAGATTTCTTTTTTTTGAAGTTGTGTTAACTGACAACAAAAAACTATCATAAACATTTCTTAGAGTAATAGTTTTAGAAAAATATAGATTATCATTAATTTGTTTTTGTAAAATGGTTATTAAGAGTTGGTTCTCAAATGAAGCAACAGTGCAATTACTTGAAGAAAACGAATTATCTTTTAAAGTTTTGTAATCTAAATAACTCGTATAGGGTTTCTTTAAAACTTTATTATGGACTTCTACCGCTGCAATTCTATTCTCTTTAACCATTTTAGGATAATGCCAATGAAAGTCCATGTAAACTTCATTCTTGGCTTTATATTTTTCTTTTTTTAAAATTGCTACAGTGTTTCTAAAGTCTTCATTAGAAACAATAAAATCAATATCTCCAACCATTCTTTCAGCTATATCTTCATATAAACCTTCTATTAGATTTCCTGTTCCTTTTAAAAAAATTGGAGTAATGTTATTCTTTAAAAGAAGTTCGTTAATTTCTTTTGCTTGATCTATAATTTGTTGATTTCTTTCTCTGTTTAAATCAGTAATATGAATCATATAATTAACCAATTCTTCAGGTAAGAAATGAAGAAAATTGGCTCTTTTTAAATTGCAATATAAAGCAGGAAAAACAAAATGAGCTGTACTTACTTTTACAACATTATCCCAATCTATTTCAGAAGTTTTTAGTTGAATTTCAATTTCTTTTCTATTTTTCTCTTCTAATGAAATAGTTAAACATTTAGCAATAAAAAATAATGTTTCTTTATAATTCATTCTCGAATATTTTAGAAACAGTTTTTATCATTTCTTCATTTTTAGAATATGTTAATTGATAGCAATTTAGTGAATCGAACCAATCTAAGAATATTTGAGCGTTTTCTTTTTTTGGAGATAACCAAGAATCTGGAATTAATTGCTGAAAAGCATCAATTTTTGAAATTTTTTCACAAATTAAATCTGAATCTTTTTTATACTTAATAAAAACTAAATCATTACAGGGTAAATGACTAAAGTAATTGTTGTTATTTGGCTTTAAATAGCGAACAATTTTATTTAATCTTGTAAAGTTGTATTCAGCGGTAGTTTCTAATTCAGGATAAATAGGAAGTAAGGTGTCTAAGCTACTTTTTTTGATTGATATTGATGCAGGAAAACTGTAAACTTCTCTTTTTTCAATATCCATAGGTACAAAATCATCAGCTAAACAAGTAAAACCATTTGCTTGTAACAATGCTAGTGACGTACTTTTTCCATTCCCTGAATCACCTAAGAAAAGGATAGATTTTTTTCCATTACTTACAGCAGAAGCATGAAAAACACCCATCCATTCATCTTCTTCTTTTTGATGAATTTTCTGAATTAATTCCATTGAAAACTTACCTTGAAAATAATGAATGTTTTTATTACTCCAAGCTCCAATTAGTTTTTTATCAACTAAAAGAAAGATATAGTTGTTATTTATAAATACATCAAATTCATAATCAAAATCTACCAAATCGTCATTTACTAAATGTGCGAATTTTGGATGAACAAGAGAAAGCTCTTTTTCACTTAAATAGGAAATCTTAAAAACAACATTATTAACCTTGTAGTATTTTATAAATTCAAATGACTTTGGAGCTTTTATATCTCTATAATCATTAATTATTTCTGATTCTATGTTGTTTTTAGGCTCGTAAATTCTTTTCTCTAAGTCTAAAACAAAATCGATAGTTTTACCTAATGGGACGTCTAATTTTTTAGACAAAGATTTTGCAATTTCATCAATTGATATTCCTTTGCTTAATCTTTTTAAAATGTCTGCAGTTGTATTCTCTAAAATTAAATATTCGTTACTGTTTTCAAACCAAACAATAGTTTTGTCTTCAGCTGTTTTATATAGGAAATTTGATTGTTTTTTCATAAAGAATAAAAGTAGTTATTTTATTAATTATATAAAATAAAAAACGCCTCAATTTTGAGGCGTTTTTCTTAGTATAATAAAAATTATTAAAATCCAGTACCAGGTGCTTCCATGCTTGCAGCTTGTGCTTTTTGTGGACTAAGAATTAGATACGTTCCAAGTGCAGTTAATGCTGCGTATTTACCGTAATTCCCAATCTTTTTAAGAGCGTCTTTACGAGAGATATCTTGACTACTATCTGTTGTGTTATCTATATTTTTTTTCATGATGTATCGTTTTAAAATTCTTACTATTATTCTAAAATTATTTTCTTACTTACTTTTCCTGTTTCCGTTTGCACTTTTGCAAAATAAACACCAGTAACTAATTTTGGTAAAGAAATATCTGACACACCATTTGAAGTGAATGAGGTATTCATTACTTGTTTTCCAAGAATGTTAAACAACTTAATATTTGCATTATCTTGTTGTAAACCAACAATTCTTATTGTTGATTTGTTAGCTTTATAAATACTTATAGCATCTAAATTTATTTTATGAACATCTAAAACGCTAGCAGTGGTGTGTAGGTAAAATCGTCCTATTCCATTTAAAGCTTCAGTTAGCTTTATTTTATATTCACTATTAGATTCATCTAAACGTATAAAAGTATTTGTGAATCGATCTTCTAAAAATACTTTTAATTCCCTAGGTAAGTTTAAAACTTCTGTAGAAAAAGTGATTTCTTTTCCATTTTCAGCATTAACACCTAAAGGAATTACCATATTTTCATATTTTGAATTAGGTAAAGATTGAACTTGATATTTTTTTCCTTCATTATTAGCAACTAAATGCGAGTAAACTGCAAAAGAGTTACTAAATCCACTGAATAATTCACCATCATAACCAACATCAAAACCAGTTGTAGTATTGTTTAAATAATAAATTTTGGCATATTGATTTATTGAACCATCAGTAATAAATAACTTAATTTCTGTTTTATCTCCAGTTCCTTTTAGAAAAGTATCTGCATTATGTATCTGGTTAGATTCTGTAAAATTAAAAACACCTCCAGTAACGTCTGCTTTTACGAAAAAACCTTGAGCTGGAGCAATTTTAAAATCGTCACCAATAGTTTTTACTTCATAAGAACCATTTGTACCTAAAGTTTGATTATAAATCCACATTGTTTTTGTTGCTGATATAGCGGTTTCATCATTTAAAAAAGTAGTACTGCTTAAGAAAGAATTATAAGGGTTACCTAATAAGTTAAAACGATTTCCATCGGAAGATAAAACAGCATCTACACCTGTATCAATTGTATTAACAGTTCCTTTGAATGATACTGTACCAGTGTTTGTTTGTCTTTTTACAGAATAACCTTTACCAGAAGTAAAGGCAGCACTTGCTGCTCCTTGATGATAAGCCCAACTATCTGTAATTGAAGTATAAGTTGCAATACCTCTGTTAGTTCCATTACTAGCTATGTCATTGTCCGTTACATATGTATCATTATAATCTTGACCTAAAACGGGAGATGCCATTAAAAACCATCCTTTTAGATTACCAGAAACAAAATCTACCGTTCTTTTGTATGTAACATTTCCAGTAACGGTTGATGTACCTTCTGCTATTAAACTGGCACCATTATTAATAGTTATACTATTTACTGTTACAGAGGTAGCATCAGCAATTGTAGGGTAAGTTGTTAAGCCATTAGGTATTACAACATCATCAGAAGCTATTGGAGTAGAGTAAGTACTCCAGTTTGTAGAAGTTGACCAAACATTATTAGTAGTTCCTGTCCATGCAAGATAAGAACCTAAATTAACAGCAGTTGCTAAAGTAGTACAATCTGCTCCATCCAAAGTGTTTGCACCAGCGTAATTAAAATCGTTTTCAGTAAAAATACCGGCATTGGCTGTTTTACCATTTTTCCTCTTTACATAACTATCTTGATAGTTCCAACCAGTATATGTGGATGAAGTTAATATTTCTGAAGGATTACCAAAGAGATCTATAATATTTCCAGAAGGGTCTTCAATTCTAAAAGAATCATTCCCATTGATAGTTCCAAGAGCTATGCCTATTCTTGTTTTTCCAGGAAAAGCTGAATCAAAAGATATTAAATCAGCAGTGAGAACTAAATAAACAAATTGATTTGTAATTGTACCCAAAGAAGAAATGTTTTTTGATACCCAATCACCAACTCCCGAGCTTGGGCCATTTGTTTCAACATCTAAATCATAATCTGTGAAATCTAATGTACCACTTACATAAAGTTCTACAAACCTTGGGTCGGAGCCACTTGCTCCGCTACAAGGGTCACTTGCTACAGTACCATCAACAATTGTAGTGATAATTGCAGATTGTGCATTTAACTGTTTAGGTATTGTTAATGTTAAAATTAGTGCAGCGGCAATTCTTAAGAATTTTTTTTCTTTCATAATTTTCATTTTTTTGTTTTAAATATACAAAAAATAAAATATAAAAAAGAGTAACTATCAAATTTACAGAAAGTTATGTTTGAGTTTAATTTTTACGCCAGAAGAAAGGTGTAAATAAAATAAGAACCGTAAATAATTCTAAACGGCCAATTAACATTAAAAAAGAACAAAACCATTTTGCAGCATCTGTTAAATGAGCATAATTATCAACCGGACTTACAGAGCCTATTGCTGGTCCAATATTACCTAATGAAGATGCTGCTGCACCTAAAGCAGACATGAAATCTAGTCCTAATAGAGTTAGTATTACAGAAGCTAATATAAAAATAAGCATGTAAATAATAAAGAAAGAAAGTATGTTAAAAACAATAGTTCGGTTTACAGCTTTACCATCATATCTTACAGGAATAATTGCATTAGGGTGAAGTGCTTTTTTAAATTCTAAAAAACTATTTTTAAGCATAACAATATGCCTTACAACTTTTATACCTCCACTTGTAGAACCTGCAGAACCACCTGTAAAAAACAAAGCAAAGAAAATACCAGTAGCAAAAAAATGCCACATTGTAAAGTCTGCAGAAACAAAACCTGTGGTTGTAACGACAGATGTTACCATGAAAAGTGAGTGTCTAATAGCACTTTCTGCTTTTCCATAAACCATGGGGTGTGCAATTGTAGTTTGTAAATTAGGATCTTGATAGAAGTAAACAACTATGGTAATAATTGCAGACACACCGATAATACCAAAAAAGTAATATTTAAATTCTTCACTTTGAAAAACTTTTTGAATTTTACCTTTTAAAGCAAAGTAGGTAAGCACAAAATTTGTTCCTGCAACTAACATGAAAAAGATAATAATATATTGTACAAAAGGTAAATTATTATAAAAAGCAACACTGCTATTTTTTGTTGAAAAACCACCTGTACTCATTGTTGCCATTGCATGGTTTATGGCATCAAACCAAGTCATACCTGCAACTTTTAATAATAAGAATTGAACTAAGGTTAGTGTAACATAAATTAAATATAAACGTTTGGCAGTATCTGTAATTCTTGGGTGTAATTTATCTGCAGAAGGACCAGGAGCTTCCGCCATAAAAAGCTGCATGCCTCCAATACCTAATAGTGGAAGAATAGCAATTGTAAGAACAATAATTCCCATTCCACCAATCCAATGCGTTGCACTTCTCCAAAATAAAATTCCTTTTGGCATCGATTCTATATCTGTTAAAATAGAGGAACCTGTTGTTGAATATCCTGAAATTGTTTCAAAGAAAGCATCACTTACACTTGGTATTGCTTCAGTAAGTAAATAAGGTAACATGCCCGTAAAAGAAAGTATTAACCAACCTAAAGTTACAATTAGGTATCCTTCTTTTTTTTGAATATTTGTACTTTCAGGTTTGTTTGAAAAATAAAGTAGAAGCCCTATAATTACAGTTACTGCACCAGCTCCTAAAATACCCCATTTTGCATTTTCATCATGATAAACGCTAAAAGGAAATGCAAGAAACATAAAGAATCCGTTTAAAATAGCTGTAATACCTAAAAAACGATAAATTATCTTGGTGTTTAAAGATCCCATTATTTTAATTAAATAATTTTTCTACAGTATTTATTGCTTCTGGTAAACAGAATACAATAACTTTATCTCCTGTTTTAATCTGTAAATTTCCATTTGCCATCATTGCTTTTTCATCTCTAATAATACCACCAACAATAGCCTCTCTCGGAATTTTTAAATCTTTAATAGGCTTTTTAGTTATTTTGGCACCAGATTGCACTTCAAATTCGAAAACTTCAGCATCAATATTGTGTAAATTGGCGAGTGCTACAATTTCTCCTTTTCTAATATGTCTAAAAATGTTACTTGCAGCTATTAATTTTTTATTGATCAAAGATTGAATTCCAATGGTTTGAGAAATATCAATATAATCCATGTTTTCAACCAAAGCTATTGTCTTTTTTACTCCTTTAGATTTTGCAACTAAACAAGACATAATGTTGGTTTCAGAATTACCTGTAACCGCAATAAAAGCATCTGTTTCTCTAATATTTTCTTCTTCTAATAATTCTAAATCTCTACCATCACCATTAATAACCAAAGTGTTATTTAATTGTTCTGCTAAAAGCTCAGCTTTTTCTCTATTTTTTTCAATTAATTTCACGTTAAAATTGCTAGCACAAAGGTTTCTTGCTGTTTTTTCACCAATACTACTTCCACCAAGAATCATTACATTTTTAATGTTTAATTGTGTCTTACCAATAATAGGATACAGGTCTTTCATGCTGTAATTTGGAACACAAAAATATACTTGGTCATCTAACTGATAGGTAGTGTCTCCTCTAGGAATTATAGTTTGAGAGACTCCTTGTCTTTTAATAGCAATCGTTATAAAATCTACATTAGAAAACTTTTCTTTTGCTTCTTGTACCGTTAAATCTAAAATTTGTGATTTATAGGTTAAAGGAGTTCCCATTACATTAAAAACACCGCTTTCAAAAGCTACAGTATCGTTAAAAGAAGATTGATCTAACAACATTTTAATTTCGTTAGCAGCCAATTCTTGAGGAGAAATCATAAAGTCTAATCCAAATTGTTTAAAATCAACTTCACATTGATTTAAAAACTCAGGATTGTCTATTCTCGCAATTGTTTTTTTAGCACCTAAAGATTTTCCAATAACAGAAATCGTGAAATTGGTATTTTGGCTATCAGTTACAGCAATTAATAAATCTGCTGTGCCTATTCCTATTTCTTTTAGTAACTTTATAGAAGTAGCATCACCTTTTTTAGTAATAACATCTAAATGATTATTAATATAGTCTAGTTTTTCACCATCAAAATCTATGATGTACGTATCTTGAGATTCGTAAGAAAGTAGTTTAGCTAAGTGAAAACCAACGTCTCCTGCACCAGCTATGATAATTTTCATATGTTAAATAAATAGGAATAAGAGGCAAATATATAAAGAGTTTTGATGGAAATGAGAAATAAAAGGAAGTTTTCAGTTTTCTAAAAGGATGAAAAAATAATTTTATTTCTCTTTTTTTATAAAAACTGATAATTATCTTTCTTTTTAGAAAATAGAAACTTTAGTTTTACTGCTGAAATTTATACAAACATTACACTTCGTGAATTTAAAATATATGTACGCTTCCCTCTTTTTAAAAAAAGAATCATTTTTATTGATTTTATTTATAACAATTTTTTTCTCTTCATGTGATAAAAAAACAGAATATAAGGAGGTTGAAAAAGATAAAGGTGTTTTTCTTTCAGGGAAAATAATTCCTGATAGTCATTTTTTAGGTGATCAAAAATGTAAAGAATGTCATCAAGATGAGTTCAAAAAATGGAAAGGTTCTCATCATGATAAAGCAATGCAAATTGCTGACTCTATTTCAGTTTTAGCAGATTTCAACAATAAAAAATTTACAAGTCAAGGTGTAACTTCTCGTTTCTTTAAAAAAGGAAAAGAGTTTTATGTAAATACTGATGGACCTGATGGTAAAAATCACGATTATAAAATTATTTATGTTTTTGGATTAACTCCTTTGCAACAATACATTGTTCAATTTCCTGATGGACATTATCAATGTTTAAGAACTGCTTGGGATTCTGTTAAAAATAAATGGTTCGATTTATATCCAGATTTTAAAGTTGTGCATTCAGAATGGTTGCATTGGTCTAGAGGAGGTTTAAATTGGAATAACATGTGTTCTGATTGTCACTCTACAAATGTTCGCAAGAATTATGATGAAGAAACGCATAGTTATAATACTAAATTTGCAATTATCAATGTAAATTGTGAAGCTTGCCATGGTTCAGGAAAACAACATGTTACTGATGTTGAGAAAATGGGAGAAAAGTATGTTTCTGATGGAAGTTTTCAAATGACAACAGAAACAGGTCCTAAAGAATTGGTAGATCAATGTGCACGTTGTCATATGAGAAGAGAGCAATTTTCTGAAGCTTTTAATTTTGAAGGAACGATGTTAGATCATTATTATCCCCAATTATTAGAAGAGAGATTATATCAAGCAGATGGACAAATTTTAGATGAGGATTATGTTTATGGATCATTTACACAAAGTAAAATGTATCAAAATGATGTTACTTGTACTAATTGTCATGATGCACATACATTAAAATTAAAGTTTGATGGAAATAAATTGTGTGCTCAATGCCATATTCCAGAAAAATACGATACACCAAAGCATCATTTTCATGAACAAAATACGGAATCGTCAAAATGTATAAATTGTCATATGCCAGGGCGTTTTTATATGGGGAATGATTTTAGAAGAGATCATAGTTTTAGAGTGCCAAGACCAGATTTAAGTGTGAAATATGGAACGCCGAATGCTTGTGCAGGTTGTCATAAAGATAAAGATGATGTTTGGGCAGCTAAAAACTTTACAAAGTTATTTGGAGAAGTAGATTCTATCCATTATTCAGAAAAATTAGCTCCAGGTATTACAATGCAACCAAATGGACATGTTGGTTTAATTGAATTGATGAATGATACACATCAACCAGAAATTGTAAGGGCTTCTGCAACTAAAGTATTATCAAACTACAACGCACAAAATTTTGTAGAAGAATATATTACACTTTTAAATGATGATTCTGCTTTGGTAAGAGGAGCAAGTGTAGATGTTTTAAGTACAATTAATTCTACAGATTATACTTCTTACTTTTTACCTTTATTAGAAGATCCAAAAAGAAGTATTCGAGTAAAAGCTTTTTATGGTTTAGCAGGTTTATCAGAATCTGAAGTTCCAGAGGTTTATAAAGACAGTTATAGTAAAGTGAAAAAAGAGTTTTTTCTTCATTTAAAAACCAATGCAGATTTTGTTGGTGCAAGAATTAAAAAAGGAGATTATTACATTAAAAAAGGTAATAATGAAGAGGCTATTAAAAATTATGAAAATGCTTTAGCCATTGATGAAATTAACAACCAGATAAGAATAAACTTAGCAACGTTATATTATAATGGAAAACAATATGCTAAAGCTGAAGAAACATTTAAAGAAGTAATTAGACAAGAACCACAATTTGGGCCAGTTTATTACTCTTTAGCATTGATGTATGCTGAATTAAATAGAGTTGATGATGCAATAATTCAACTTAAAAAAGCAGTGAAAATAATGCCAGAAAACATACGTGTTTATTATAATTTAGGTTTGTTATATGATAAGAAACAAGAGTATGAAAATGCTGAAAAAATTATAGTTTCTGGATTAAAAAAGGAAGCTACTAATGAAGGGTTGTTATATGTTTTAGCTTATGTGTATTCTAAATCTGAACAAAAAGAAAAAGCGAAGAACATTGTATATCAATTAATAGATTTATATCCAAATAACCAACAATATAGAAGTTTTTTGAATCAGTTATAGTTAATTTCCATTTTCGTATTTTTATAAAAAAAAGAAAATGGAAAAGTTAACCATCAAGTCTTGGGCTTTAGATGATAGGCCAAGAGAGAAGCTGTTGGCAAAAGGAAAAACCTCGCTTTCTGATGCAGAATTGATTGCAATTCTTATTGGCTCGGGTAACAGACAAGAAAGTGCAGTTGCATTATCTAAGAGAATTCTACAATCTGTAAGTGGAAACATAAATGAGCTTGCTAAGTTATCCGTAGAAAAATTAACAACGTTTAAAGGAATAGGAGAAGCCAAGGCAATTGCTATAATTACTGCTTTAGAAATAGGAAAAAGACGTCAGTTAGAAATCGCTTTAGAGAAACCAAAGATTACGAGTAGTAAAGATGTTTTTAATTTAATGCAACCTGTTATTGGTGATTTAGAACATGAAGAGTTTTGGGTGTTGTTTTTAAATAACTCAAACAAAGTATTATCTAAAAACCAGATAAGTAAAGGAGGTTTAACTGCTACTGTTGTTGATGTAAGGTTGCTGTTTAAAAGAGCGTTAGAATTAGCTTCTGTAGGGATAATTGTTTGTCATAATCATCCATCAGGAAAATTACAACCTAGTAATGCAGACAAACAGCTTACTCAAAAAATTAAAGAAGCAGGAAACACTTTAGATATAAAACTCTTAGATCATTTAATAATTACCGAAAAAGCGTATTTTAGCTTTGCAGATGAAGGTATACTTTAAGTAATAAGTATACAGTCACAGTTAACAGTAAAAAACTGTTGCTAACTGAAAACTGATACTGAAAAACTGTAAACTAAGATAATGCTATTAATTTATTCACATAAAGTTACACCAAGAGTTCGTTATATATTTAAGCATATTTTTACAAGAATTTTATTAATTCCTGTAGATTTTACGTCTAAGGTAGAAGAATTTGTGGCACATAATGGTCCTAAAATGACCTATACAAAAACACCATTGGGAAATGAGTTTTTTGTAAAAAGCAACAACTTGTTATTTGAGCAAGGTGTAAATGATATGGAAATTGTTATTCAAAAATGGGATGACGTTCCTTGTTTCTTTAAAACAGGTCCAAAGTCATCGATTCCTTATGATATTTTTGCTGCAAGTTTTTATCTAATTTCAAGGTACGAAGAATATTTACCTCACGTAAAAGACATTCATGGACGTTATACTGCAGAACAGAGTTTGGCATTTAAATATCGTTTCTTAGAAAAACCAGTTGTAGATATTTGGGCATATAAGTTATTAGAAGCTTTAAAAGAAAAGTTTCCAGATTATGAATATAAGAAACGTGAATACAAATTTATTTCTACGATAGATATTGATAATGCATATGCTTATAAATACAAGAGTTTAGTAAGAGGGGTTGGTGGGTTTTTTAAAGATTTATTGCATTTTAGACTATTAAATGTTTGGAATCGATTTGCCGTTACATTAAATATAAAGAAAGATCCTTTTGATACTTTTCAACAAATTATAGACATTAGAAAAGAGAAAAATATTAGAACTATTTTCTTTTTTTTAATTGGAGATTATACAACTTTTGATACCAATGTTTCTGCATCAAAAAATAAATATAGGTTGCTTATTAAAGAGATGGTAGATTATGCTAGAGTTGGCTTACATCCATCTTATTTCACAATGAATAATGCACCTTTATTAAAAAAGGAAAAATTACGATTAGAAGGTATTATTAATATGCCCGTTCAGAGATCTAGACAACATTATTTAAGATTTAGTTTGCCAGAAACGTATCAAAATTTAATAGACTTAGAAGTAGAAGAAGATTATTCTATGGGATATGCAAGCAATGTCGGTTTTAGAGCAAGTACTTGCACACCTTTTTATTTTTACGATTTAGATTTTGAAATTCAGACACCACTTAAAATATTTCCTTTTGCTTTAATGGATACTACTTTAAATGATTATATGAAACTTACTCCAAGACAATCTTTAGGAAGAATAAGAGATCTTAAAAATGAAGTAAAAGCAGTAAATGGAATGTTTATTACATTGTTTCATAATGAAAGTTTAAGTAATTATGATCGATGGAAAGGTTGGAGAAGGTTATACGATTCTATGGTTAAAATAGCGACTTCTTAAAGAATGATTCAATATATAAAAAGGAAGAATCTTGATGTAGATAAATACGACGCCTGTATAGAAAATTCTGTGCAATCTAGAATTTATGCTTTTTCTTGGTATTTAGATATTGTTGCAGATAATTGGGGCGTTCTAGTTTTGGGTGATTATAAAGCTGTAATGCCAATTCCTTGGAAGAAAAAATATTTTCTTAAATATATTGCGCAACCCGTTTTTTGTCAGCAATTAGGTGTTTTTTCGAAAGAAATTACTTCTCAAGAATTACAAGAGAAAATGTTAAAATGCTTTCCTAAAAATTTTGTGAAAATTTCTTTAAATTTTAATTCTGATAATTCTTTAAATGCTAAAAATACTGCGTTGATGAAGAACTATATCTTAGAGTTAAATGATACTTATGAAATGCTTTTTAAGTCTTTTTCTAAAGGAAGAAAACATGCCGTAAAAGTAGGTGAGAAAAACAACCTTAGTGTAAAAAATACTAAAATAGTAGAGTTGATAAATATTAAGAATAAGTTTTATGATTATTCAGGTTTTTCTGAAAGTAAACTTACTGAAATTTGTAACTATACTTCAAAAACTAATAGCGAAATTGTTCTAGGTGTTTTTAAAGATGATGTATTAATTGGTGGAGGTGTTTTTTTAACATTTGACGATAGAATTACTTATCTTTTTTCTGCATTTAATGCTGAAGGAAGAAAATTACAAGCGGCTAGTTTTTTAATTAAAAGTATTATTGAAAGAAATGAAAAATCAAATTTAATTTTAGATTTTGAAGGAGGTAATTTACCAAATATTGCTACTTTCTTTAAAAGTTTTGGAGCAAATGTTGAAGAGTATCAACAATTTACTTCTCAAAAATTTCCTTTTTTATAAAGTTATTTAAATGTTAGAATTTAAAAAAATATCAAACTTTTTAGGTGTCTTTTTATTAAAAATAATAGTAGAAAAATCTTCGGTATAAGTTCCATTCTCTTTAATTACTTCACATGGGTTTCCAACAGCTACAGAATTAGAAGGGATGTCTTTTTTAACAACAGAGTTTGCACCAATAATAACATTATTCCCGATTTTTACTTCAGGTAAAATCGTAGAATTTGCGCCAATCCATACATTATTTCCAATGATTATTGGGTTTCCTTTTACATGTATTTTTAAATTATCAGCTGCATGATTAGAAGATATTATAGAAACTCCAGGACCTAATTCTACATTATTTCCAAAGATAATTCCATTATTAGCTTGTATGTAATTATTTATATTATCTCCAGGGTCACATAAAATACCTTTTTTAATTTTTTCTGGAGAATGCACTTTAGAAGTGTAATGTACAGGCCATTTTACTTTAGGATTTAACCTAAATAATTTCTGAGGAATTAAATAATGAAAAAATAAAATATAGTAACGCTGATAACCATACTTTGGCCTAAAATATTGAGGATAAAATAAGTTAATTATCCATCCGAAAAAAAGAAAATCAATTTTTTTAAACATTTATTCAATCATGTTTTTAGATAAATATATATACCATTGTGTAATTATTTCATTATAATTTTGATATGATTTATGTAACTTTAATCCTTTTGAAGTGAGTAAAACGCGCATTTGATCTGTTATAAGCTTGTAATTAATCCAATCGTTTTTTTGTAAAAAATTTTGTTTTATAAAAGTAGGTAAAAAAGGTTTTATCTGCTCTTTTATTTTTTGATTATAAATGTTTCTTTCTGTGGGTTGTAATTCTTTTTCAAAATGTACATTATAAGGTTCAAAATATTCATTAATTAAAACATCATCAAAAATAATTTTATTTAATTTGTGTTTTTCTGGTACTATTTTAAAGAAATCTAGTAATTCTTTATCCCAAAAAGGAAACCTATGTTCAAATCCAAAAAAAGTATAAAAGTTTGCTGAATTAAAAATATATTTTGCAATTTTTTCCTTTAGATCATAATCTTCAAAAACAGAAGAAGCTTTTTTTTCTAAATAATTTTCATCAAAATGGATTAATTTTTTTTCTATTTCATTTTTTAAAAGTTTCTTCTTTGATTTTGATATCGGAAAATTATTAAATTTTGTAGAAAGAATTAAATCCGTAATTTCTTTATGCTTTAAGTTTTCTGGAATTACTTTTATAAATTGACTTCCACCCAATAAATCTCCTGCATAACCAGGAATGAAAATTGAATTAGTATCGATTAAATGATTTTCTTTTAAATGTTTTACAGCGAAATATTCTTGTAAATTTGGCATTGATGAAAGCTTTCCTGCAAAATGAGCATATTCTTTAAAATCTTTTGTAGTTATAAAATTACTTGTCAATTCATCGGTATATTCTATAAAAAACCATTTAAAATTAAGTTCTTTTGCAGTGTTTTTAGAGTTTTCAATTTCAAAACTATCTTTTTTTCCGTATGTATAACAAACTACATTTTTATAATTGTGTTTTTTTAACATAACGGCAATTAACCTTGAATCATATCCACCACTTAAAGGAACTACCACAGTTCTATTATTTAGTGAGTATATAAAACGTTTAAAAGCATTATCGAAGGCAATGATGGTTTTGTTTTTTAAGATTGCATAAGAATCTGTACTTTCTTTTTTTATCGCATAAGAAAAGAAAAAACTACTATTAATTATCTTATCGTTTTTAATGATTAAAAGTTCACTAGCTTGTACTTGAAAAACATTTTTTAATAATGTTTTTTTTCCATGAGTGTGATTGGTAGCTTTCAGTTCAATCTCAGAGATTTTATCAAATTCATTAAGATTAAATTTGTCTTTTAAATAAAGGATTTCATCACTTAAAAATATTTTTTCATTTTGAAAAGTGTAAAAAACGGGGAAAGATCTAGTAATATCAGAAGCAATATAGAAAGTGTCATTTATTGAAATGATGATTGTGAAAATACCATTAATAACGTTTAACTTTTCTTTAAAATCTTTACTACTCTTTAAGTTTGATAAATAGTTGATAGCATTCTCTTTTTCATAAAAATGAGTATCAATATAAAAATATCCTTTAAAAAAAAGAGATTCTTTTTTATACCATTTAAAAGCTTTGTTATTTGTTAAAGAAATATTCATTTTAGCTATATGCAATTTTATTTTCTTTAGATGTTTTTAAAAGATATATAAAAATTAGAATATTAAAAAAGACACCTACCCCTGAAAATAACATCAATGAAATAACGATGTTCTTGTAAAAATAGTATCCAAAGAATAATGCTAGAAATCTAAATGTCAATAAAAAAACATCATAAAATACAATTGTTTTTTGTTTGTTTAAGATTATGATTAATGAGGTTAATGGATTACTTAAAAAAGCAAAAAATAACCAAGGAATTAAAATTCTGGAGTATATGCCAACATCAGACCAGTTTTTACCAAAAAGAATGTCTAAATAAAATGATATTGCAAATAAAGGAATGAAAACAAAAATGCTGATTAATAATAAATTTTTGGCTGTTTTTATAACTAAAGCATAAAGATCTCCTTCATTATTGTAAATATTACTTGCTTTGTTAAAGAATACTTGACCAATAGATTGTTGAAAAATTCCAACAGGAGCTCTCGTAAATTTTATTGCAAGACCATAAATACCTGAGCTTTCTAAACCAAAATATTTTGTAATAAGAAGTACAGGTAATTCATTAGAAAGGTTGTTTGTTAAGTTTATGATAGTATTAAAAATAGGTATGTCTTTGTATTTTTTAGCTAAACTAAACATCTTTTTTAAAGAGATTTCTTTTGTTAAATTTGTCAATAATTTTGCTGATTTTTTTATTAAAAAAAGTAATTGTAAAAATTGGCCAAACAGCATTCCTGGAATTAATCCATACGATTTTAAGGAACTAAAACCTGTTGCTATTTGGGTAGCGCTCATTACTGACGACTTTACTATTAAACCCTGAGAAATGTTTTTAAAATTATTTGTTCTATTATTCCAATAATCAAAAATAGAAACACAACCAAATAAGAAAACACTTAAAGGTAATAAGTAAATGAAATTTGAAAGTTCTGTAATGTTGAAAAACTTTGCGATACTATCATTAAAAAAACATATGATAACAAAAAGTATTAAACAATAACAACATAAAATGATAACAGAGAAGCCTAATAAATTAATGGCATCTTTATCTTTTTTTGGTAAAACTATAGCAAATTCATATTGTAAAGTAGCCAATGGCTTTAGAATTAAAGTTGCAGAAGAAAATAAGATGTAAACTCCAAAAAGCTCAGGAGAAAAAAGTCTCGTTAATAATAAAATAGATGCATAAATAACTATTTGGCTTATGACAGAACCCGTTATTAATGTTAAAACATTTTTAACAAACTCTTTTTTTAGAAAAGAAAATAGTTGCATATTACGTATGTATAATAGTATTTCCAAATATAATGTAAATGGCACAGATAAAACACGTCTTCTTTGACTTAGATCATACTTTATGGGATTTTGAAAAAAATTCTGATTTAACTTTTGAAAAAATTTTTACTATTAATAATATAAATACCGATTTAGCGTCTTTTTTAGAAGTATACAAACCTCTTAATTTTGAATATTGGAAACTATATAGAGAAGAGAAAGTAACTAAAGGTGAGTTGAGGTATGGTAGATTAAAAAAGACTTTTGATGCAATTAATTACGTAATTTCTGATGAAACGATTGATGTAATTGCAGATCAATATATAGAGTGTTTAGCAGATTTTAATTATCTTTTTGAAGGAACATTCGAAATTCTTGATTATTTAAAAGACAAATATAAACTGCATATTATTACCAATGGTTTTGAAGAAATTCAGAGTAGAAAAATGATAAGTTCTAATATTTATCATTATTTTGACAAGGTGATTACATCTGAATCTGTTGGAGTAAAAAAACCAAACCCTAAAGTTTTTACGTATGCCTTAGATTTAGCAAAAGCAGATAAAGAAAACTCAATTATGATAGGAGATAGTATAGAGGCCGATATTAATGGAGCATTAAAAATAGGAATGAAAGCGATTCATTGTAATTTCGAAAATGAGATAATAAACAGCAATGAGTTTATTTCTATAACCTCTCTTTTAGAAATAAAACAATATATTTAACTTTTTATCGTTCTAAATTAAATTTATTATAAATGTCCCCCAAGAAATTAATTCCAATATTATTTTATCTTTTAGCAATAACTTCATGTGTAGGTAATTTAGATTTTACACAGATAGAAGACTATAGTGTTACACCAGAATATACAGTTTCCTTAACTTATTTTACAATTTTACCTTTCCAATTTTTTAATCAGTCTGGAATTCAGGAATTTGAAAAAACAGATATAACAGATTTTAGGATTTTTGAAAATAGTTATATAAGAAAAAACTTAGTTAAAGTAGATTTTAATGTAGAAATAAAAAATGAGTTTGATAGAGATTTTACGCTTCAAATAGCTTTTTTAGATGATAATAATAATTTAACTCATAGTTTTAAAGAAATAAAAGTGAAAGCTAATAACTTAAACTATAAGTTTGATGAAACTGTTGAGGTTAGTACGAATTCAAATATAAAAAACACAACAAAAGTTAGAGTAACTGTAATAGATATTTCTGCTAAACCTTTAGATGCTCTAGGTACCACTGAGTTTGAATTTAAATCTTCAGCAAAAATTTATATAGACACAGATGCTTAATATGAAAAGAATATTTCCTCTATTATTTATTTTCTTTGCAATTAAAATGTATGGCCAAAACAAGCAAGTATTATACAATTTTGCAGAATTACCTCAAACCCTACTTTTAAATCCTGGTGCTGAAACTAATTATAAATTTCATGTTGGAGTTCCCCTATTATCAGGTTTTTCTTCTGAATTTGGTTCTACAGGGTTTATTGTTTCAGATTTGTTTTCTGTTGATAATAGACCAATTAATGATAAGGTTTCTGAAGTTTTAAATAAGGTAACAACAAAAGATCACCTTAAATTTAATACACAAATAGAAATTTTAAATGCAGGTTTTAGATACGATGATAAAAACTATTTTAGTTTTGGCTTCTATGAAGAGTTTGATGCAATTTCTTATGCTCCTAAAGATCCAATAACATTAATTACTGAAGGGAATTCAGCATATCTAAATAAAAATTTTGATCTCTCTCAAATTTTATATAAGGCGGATGTTTTAGGGGTTCTTCATTTTGGAGTTACAAGACAAATTAATGATAAGTTTACTGTAGGAGCAAGGCTTAAAATTTATTCTTCTGCTTTAAATCTAGAAAGTGCTAATAATTCAGGAACTTTTACAACTGTAAATGGAGCTGATAATATTTATACACATTACTTAGATAATGTAAATGTTAATTTAAGAACTTCTGGTTTGGTTGAGGGTAATGAATATATCGATAACCCAGAAAGTTATTTAGGGAATACTTTTTTCGGTTCTAATCTAGGTATTGGTATCGATTTTGGTTTTACTTCTCATCTTTCAGATCAATTAGAATTAACAGGAAGTATTGTTGATCTTGGTTTTATCAATCATAAGAAAAATATTAAGAATTCATTTATCAAAGGAGATTACAAATTTGAAGGGATTGAATTTGGATATGATCCCAATAATTCAATAAATTATTGGGATGAACTAGATGAAGATTTTAAAGAAAAAGTTCCTAGTGGAGATACTCAAGAATCATATATTTCATGGAGACCTACAAAGTTAATTGCATCTTTAAAATATAGTTTTGGTCAAAAAAGAAGTAAATATTGTTATGATAATACGTACAAAAATTTTTATAGAAATGCACTTGGAGTTCAATTGTATTCAGTTTTTAGACCTTTAAATTCACAATTGGCATTAACAGGTTTCTTTGAGAAATCATTTTCAGAAAAGTTACATACAAAAGTTACTTACACTATAGATGATTATTCTTTTTATAATATTGGTGCAGGCATTTCTGCTCAAATAGGGAAATTAAATTTTTATGGTATGGTAGATAATATCGCGCAATTTGGCGATATTGCATCTGCAAATAATATTTCGATACAATTAGGAATTAATATAATATTCAATTAAAATGATTAAAAAAATAGCCTTTAGCTTATTACTTGTTTTAGCAATGTCTGCTTACAGCCAAAATAAAGAAATCAATAATTATAAATATATAATTGTTCAAGAAAAGTTTGATTTTTTAAACAATCCAGACCAATATCAAACAAGTTCGTTAACGAAGTTTTTATTTCAAAAGAAAGGGTTTACTGTCTTTTTAAGTAATGAAACGCTTCCTAATGATTTATTACAAAATAGATGTTTAGCATTAACGGCTAATGTTACTGAAGCTTCTAGTTTATTTTCAGTGAAAACTATAATAGAATTAGAAGACTGTTATGGTAAATTGATATATTCTTCAAAAGAGGGGAAAAGTAAGAAAAAAGATTATAAAAAAGGATATCAAGAATCGATAAGGAATGCCTATAAAACGATGTCTGATTTAGAGTATACATACATTCCTGAAAAAGAAGTTGCTCAAGTAAATGAAGTAGTTAAAAGTGAAGTTGCTTTACCTATTAATAAAAATACTATTGTAAAAGTTGTTCCAGAAGTAAAAGAAGCTGCTCCTGTAAAAAATCTTGTTTCAACTGTAATTGCTAAACCTTCCATTGTAATTGAAACGTTATATGCTCAAGTAAAAACAAATGGTTTTCAATTAGTAAATACAACTCCTGCTATTATTTTTCAAATTTTAAAAACAAATGTGAAAGATGTTTTTATAATTAAAGGTAAAAATGGAATTATATATAAAAGCGAAAACATTTGGGTTGCTGAATATTATGAGAATAATAAATTAGTAGTAAAACAGTTTGATATTAAGTTTTAATAATCATATCTATTTTTCCATTTATTTTTCATAGTTTCTCTAAAGTTATTTTCCCTTGCATTATTTCCAGGTTCATAGAATTTTGTTCCAGAAATTTCATCAGGTAAAAACTCTTGATCTACAAAATTATTCTCATAATTATGAGAATATTTGTAGTTCTTACCATAATCTAGGTCTTTCATCAATTTAGTTGGTGCGTTTCTTAGATGTAACGGTATAGATAAATCACCCGTATTTCTAACTAAATTTAATGCATTATCTATAGCCAAATAAGAAGCGTTACTTTTTGGTGAGTTTGCTAAATAAACTGCACATTGACTTAATATTATTCTAGATTCAGGGTTTCCAATTACAGAAACTGCCTGAAATGTATTGTTTGCTAATATTAAAGCTGTCGGATTTGCGTTTCCAATATCTTCAGAAGCAGAAATGAGTAATCTTCTCGCAATAAATTTCACATCTTCACCACCTTCTATCATTCTTGCTAACCAATAAACAGCGCCATTTGGGTCACTACCTCTTATCGATTTTATAAATGCAGAAATAATGTCATAATGTTGTTCTCCGGTTTTATCATATCTTACAGTATTCTTCTGTACTTTTTCTAAAACTAAATCATTTGTAATTTCTATTTCATCTTCAGCAGAAACTAGTAATTCAAAAATATTTAAAAGTTTTCTAGCATCACCACTAGAAACTTGTAATAGCGCATCAGTTTCCTTTAAAGTTATTTTTTTGGTTGATAAAAGCGCATCTTTTTCCATTGCTCTATGTAAAAGAGCTACCAAGTCGTTTTTATCAAAAGAATTTAAAATATAAACCTGACAACGAGAGAGTAGGGCAGGTATCACTTCAAAACTTGGGTTTTCTGTTGTTGCACCAATTAAAGTAACCCAACCTTTTTCTACAGCACCTAAAAGTGAATCTTGTTGAGATTTGCTAAATCGATGAATTTCATCAATAAACAAAATAGGGTTTTTTGCGGTAAATAAACCACCGCTTTTTTTCGCTTTTTCAATAATTTCTCTAACATCTTTCACTCCAGAACTTATTGCACTTAAAGTATAAAATGGTCTACCAGATTCTTCTGCAATAATATTGGCTAAAGTAGTTTTTCCAATTCCTGGAGGTCCCCATAAAATTAAAGAAGGAATGATACCTTTTTTAATTAAATTAGTCAAAACACCACTTTTCCCTACTAAATGTTGCTGACTAATATAATCATCAAGCGTTTTAGGTCTAATTCTTTCTGCCAAAGGTTCATTCATTCAGTAAAAATAATAAAGATTTCTGTCAAAAATTGTAAAAATTGTATTTGGTTCTATTTTTGTTATTTTTATATCGAATGAATGATAATAATCAGCTTAAACGATCGAAGTCAACTTTTTTTATTCCAATAGCATATGTACTTGCAATTTGGTTAATTTATTGGGTAGAAATAAGTTTTAACTTCAATTTTAATAAGTATGGAGTTTTTCCAAGAACTCTTTTGGGTTTTAGGGGTGTTTTTTTAACTCATTTTATACATAGTAATCCTAGTCACCTTTTTAATAATTCCATTCCTTTATTTGTGCTTTTAAGTAGCCTTTTTTATTTTTATAAAGACGTTGCATACAAGGTGTTGTTATTTGGAGGTTTTCTTGCAGGTTTTCTAACCTGGTGTATTGCCAGAGAATCCTATCATATTGGCGCAAGTGGAATTGTATATCTACTTTTTAGTTTTGTTTTTTTTAGTGGGATGATAAAAAAACATTATAGATTGGTTTCTATATCTTTTATCATTATTTTTCTTTATGGAAGTATGATTTGGTATGTATTACCAATTAAAGATGGTGTTTCTTGGGAAGGGCATTTGTCTGGATTTGTTGTAGGTCTCTTTTTTGCCATTACCTATAGGAATAAAGGAATTATAAAAGAAGAGCATCAATTTACTCAAACAGAATTTGATGATTTATTTGATGAAAATGGAAACTTCTCTCCACCAAAAATAGAGGAGGAGATAGAAGTGTAATTCCAAAGTATTAATTATTTTGTAAGATTTCTCTTTGTTGAAGTCTTTTAGATTTCAGTAGCTGCGATTCTCTGTCTTACAGTTTCATATAAGAAAGCACCACAAGCAACCGAAACATTTAGCGATGCAATTTCTCCTAGTAAAGGTAATTTTGCTTTATAATCTACCATTTTTAGTATTGACGGGTTCACACCTCTGTGTTCAGACCCCATAACTATTGCAATAGGTTGGTTTAAATCAATATCATAAAGAGAATCTTCCGTTTTTTCTGTAGCAGCTACAGTTTTAATGTCAGAAGCTTGCAATAAAAATAAAGCATCTTTTATATGATCTACTTTACAAATTGGAATTTTAAAAGCAGCACCTGCTGAAGTTTTTATGGTCTCAGCATTTACAGGAGCACTTCCGTTCTTTTGAATTATAATTCCGTTAACGCCTGTACATTCTGCAGTTCTAATAACAGCACCAAAGTTTCTAACATCAGATAATTGATCTAATAGTAAAAACAACGGAGTTTTACCACTCTCTACTGTTTTTTCAATTAGTTCTTCCAAATCATAGAATTCTACTGGAGATATTTGTGCAACAGCACCTTGATGATTACTGTTTTTAGATAATCTATCTAACTTTTCCACAGGAACCATACTTGTTGTAAGATTGTGTGTTTTAATTAATTTATTAAGTTCGTAAAACAATTCTCCTCTAAGCCCTTTTTGTAGGTATACTTTATTTATTGTAGAACCACTTTCAATGGCTTCAATAATTGCTCTTATACCAAATATATTTGTTGTTTCTATTGTCTCTGTAGTCATGATGCAAATGTATGCTAAATAATGAGCATAAAAAAGCCACCTCTAAAAGAGGTGGCTTTTTTTTATATAAAAATGTACTATAATTTAAATAGTAAATGAACTTGAAGTTCCAGCTCCATAATTTCCAGATGCACTAAATACAAGTACACCATTAGCCGTTACTGAATAATCTGTACCACCATCTTGATACTGATCATAAACTTCCATAGTGTATGTTCCAGAAGCTAAACAATCTGCAATAGTTATAGAACTACCCGCCATACCTGTATATGCTCCATAATTAAAAGGAGTAATACTTGCTAAAACTACTGCTCCAGAAGCATCTTTTATTCTCCAAGCAGCTTCTTCTGGCCAACTATCAAAAGTAAGATTTAGTTTTACTTTAATACCACTATTTGGACAAAGTTGAGATAAAGCTACAGTTAAAGTTTCACCAGTAATCATTTCATCTGAAGACTCTAATCTTAAAACTAAAGATTTATCAGTACTTAATTCTAAACCGACATCTTTAATATCGATATTCATAGTACCAACATTAGAACCACTAGGTATTGTTACTGTAGATGGAACTGAATATGCGCCTGCATCTGCATCAGTACCTTCTGCAATCATTACAGGAATACTTCTATCAGACGAAGTAATATTTGTTGTGTAAATTTTAACTTCTTTTGAAGTTTCTGATCCAGCTTCAACACCAATATCTAAAGTATTAGTAACAAAAGAAGCAAATGATGTATCTAAAGCTTTTACAGAAGTATCTTCACACGAAGAGAAAGATAAAATTGCTACAGAAGCTAAAAATAAATATATATTTTTTTTCATGTTTTTATGTTTTATAGAGTAGGCTTATAAAAAAATATAAGCCTACTTTTTTATTTTTTAGTTAGATATAAATGGATTATTTTGAACTTCTGCACGAGGAATTTCAAAAGTCAATCTTTCGTCTGAATAAGGAATAGATTCACCCGCATGGAAAACGTGGTTAGAACCTCTAGTTATCGTAGATTTATTTCTCTTCATAGATAAATAACTTTTTCCTTCTCCCCATAATTCAATTCTTGTTTGAAGAAGTACCTCTTTGATTAAACCATTACCAGCTAAACCGCTTACATAAGCATAATCTGCAGCATCAGTAAACCTTTTAGATAATAAATCTGTTAAACGAGTCTTTGCATCTGCATCAAGTCCTTCTTTAGCAGACATTTCAGCAGATAATAAATACATTTCAGCAACTCTCATATAAATATAGTCGTCTTCAATGTTTCTTTGACCACCTATTACTCTTGCAGCATTGTAAAACTTTCCACGAGGTTGTAATCCATTTGCTACATCAAACTGTGACTTTCTAATGTCATTTGTTTTTATTTGAGCGTATAAAGCATCATCAATACCTTTTTTATCTCCAGCCCATTGGTAACTGTATGTAAAAACATCCATTTGTCCCCACCAAGAAATTAAATCTAGGCCATTTGCTAAAGTAATATCAAATCCCCAGATCCATCCAGGAGTTGCAACATTATTGAATCCTCCTACAGCTTCGCTGCTTGTCATTAAAGGGTAACCTGAAGCAATAACTTGTTCAGCTAAGCCTTTAGCTAATAAGTTAGAAGCACTATCTCCTTTAGCTGCATAAACATATGCTAATAATCCTTTTGCTACATCTGCATTAATATTAGTTTTATTTGTTCTTGTAAAACCATTTAATAACGTAATTGCAGAAGATAAGTCATCAATCATTAGATCATATACTTCTTGCATTGTTGCTTGAGCTTGAACAGGATCATCTGAATCTGTATATATTGGTAATACTGTTGCAGTAGCATCATATGATGCAGCATACATTTGTGTTAAATAAAAGTATGCGTAAGCTCTTAAAGCTTTCGCTTGTCCTAATGAGTAACCAACACCATCAGTTGCTGGTACTACATCATTTCCTCCTAATGATTTGATAACAAGATTAGAAGATCTTATTACTCTATAATAGTATCTCCATGGTGTATAGTTATCTAAATCTGTATAATCAACTGTAGCTAATAAATTTACAAAATCACCATATCTATTATAGTTGTTTTGAGTAAGAGCCATATCTCCTGAAAGAAAATCGTTAAAGATATCATACCCTTTTTGGCCAAAATCTTCATGACTTGTTGTTCCTCCAGTTCCAGAATTAATCATCATTGAATAGATACCGTTCAAAGTAGCATCCAATATTTCAGGGTTTAAAGCTCCTGATTCTCCCGCATCATTTAAATTAATAAATGCTGTTGGGCTTTTATCTAAAAACTCATCTCCACAACTAAATAGTGTTGTAAAAACAGCTAGAGTAAGTACTTTTTTTAATAAATTAAATTTCATCTTTTTGTTTTTTTAAGTTAATTATAATTTTACTCTAACACCAAGTGTAAATGTAGATAATGAACTGTATTGGTATCTAGAAGAAGATCCAGTTAATGATGTTGCTGGATTAAACCCTTTTCTAGTACTCAATAAAAATAAATTATCACCCGATAACCAGAAGTTTACACCTGACATACCAGTGTTACTTAAAAACTTAGACGGTATAGAATATCCAATCCTTACATTATTTAATGCTAAATAATCAGATTTTGTTAAAAAACGTGTTGATTGGTTATTAACAGTAACATTTTGATTACTATATATTCTAGGGATATTTGTAATATCTCCTGGATTTTGCCATCTACTGTTAATATCTACATGGTAGTTGTTTCCACCTGCATTATCGTTACCTAAAACACTAGCATAGTTTCCATCATATCCATATCCTCCTAAACTATAAGCAAATTGTGTGCTTATGTCAAAATCAAATACTTTTGCAGATACTCTAAATGCACCTCTAATTTTTGGTATTGCAGATTTACCTACATATTTATTTGTAGCTTCTGCATATGTATTAGTTACAGATTGCTTAATTTCAGCATCTGGATTTAAAATAGCATATTCATATAAATCAGCTATTTGTTCACCAGAATCAAATGCTCCGTTTGCATTTGCATCTACATAATTAGTTTCCCATAAAGGATCTCCATTTGCAGCGTTTACACCAGCCCATACAGGCATGTAGTAATCATATCTACTATGTCCTTCAGCTCTACCAAAGTTTCCAAGAACATCAATAATTTTATTTCTGTCAGCAGGTACATCAAATGGCATTTGTGTAATCTCATTATCTAATACTTCACCATTAACAGATAAGTCTAATTTAAAATTCTCTTTATTAATAATGTGCCCAGTAAAATCAAATTCTAAACCTCTATTTACAATAGCACCATCATTTGTTGTGTCAATAGCATCACCTGTTGAAATAGGTACACGTACACTAAATATTAAATCGTCAGTATCTTTAACATAGTAATCTACAGAACCATCAATGATGTTATCAAATAATCTAAACTCTGCACCTACTTGATACATTTTACTTGTTTCCCATGTTAAACCAGCATTTTCTCTAGCTCTTACAATTAAAGAAATATCTCCATCTAAGTTATCAATATCATAAGCATTTTGACCTGAGTAAAAACTAGCTCCTGCTTGATCTCCTTGAATACCAAAACTTGCTTTCAATTTTAAGTTATTCACAAATTCAATATCACTAAAAAAGTCTTCTTTACTAATAATCCATGACGCACCTGCAGACCAGAATGTTCCCCATTTCTCTGTAGCAAATCTAGAACTACCATCTCTTCTAATAGTACCAGAAAGGAAGTATTTACTTAAATAGTTGTAATTAACTTGAGCAAAGTAACTTTCTAAAGCAGTTTCTTCTAAATAACCTGAAGGATTACTACCAAGATTAATATAATTAGAAGGGTTGTGTAAACCATTAACTAAGTTTACTACAGTATTCTTGCTAATATAAGTACGTTCTCTTTTCCATTGATTTGTTTCATGTGCTGCTAAAGCAGAAATGTTATGGTCTCCAAAACTTTTATTGTAGTTAAAAATTTGTAAAAAGTTTTGAGTTAAAGCTTGTCTTTGTTCTTTAAATAAACTACCACCATTACCTTGAGCTGATCCATAGAAAGGATTGTTTATATTATCATCATTTAAAGTATAGAAGTTTGCACCATACTTAGCTGTAAATGTTAGGTCATCAGTTATACTAACTTTAAAAGAAAAGTTACCATTTATAGAATGACGATTGTTTTGATCTAAATCATAATTAGCATCTGCAATTGCATTTGTTAACCCACCAAAACCTCTGTTTTGACCATAATCATATTGATTACCACCATAAAATGGATCTGCTACAATATTACCTGTTGCATCACGTAAGAATAATGGGTAAATAGAAGGAATGTTATCCGTAAACCAAAAAATACTTCCTGAATCTGAAGATTGACCGTTTTGTGTTTGATTTGTATAAGAATAATCAATATTAGCGTTTGCTTCTAACCATTTTGTTGGTTTGTGAGTAACGTTTAATCTTGTAGAGTAACGTTTAAAATCAGAGTTTATTACATACCCTTTGTCATTTAAGTACCCGAAAGAAGAGAAGTAAGTTGTTTTATCATTACCACCACTCATTGTTAAATTAGCTTCTGTTCTGATTGAAGATTGAAAACCATAATCATTCCAGTTTTCTGGATTGTACTTTCTTGTTACACCAGCTCTAACTTTACCTGTTGCTGGGTCAATCAAATCACTAACAGTTGCTGCGTTCCACATATTATAGTCTGGACTAATACCAGAAACAGAGAATAAATTGTCATTTGCATATACATTTGAGTCAGCAACGCCTAAAAAGTCTCCTGTATTTCTCATTCCTTCCCATGCTAATCCGATGTACTCTTCTTGTGAAGTAATTACGTCATAAGTAGGTAAAAGTCTCATGTTTACACCAGTTTTAACTTCTGCAGTAATATTTGTAACACCAGATTTACCTTTTTTAGTAGTAATAACAATAACTCCATTTGCTCCTCTAGAACCATAAATAGAAGTTGCAGTTGCATCTTTTAAAACAGTTGTAGATTCAATATCAGATGGATTAATGTTACTTAAAACATCAAGATCTGAATCAGCAGTATCATTTACATCTACGATACCTCCATAAGGAACTCCATCAACAATATAAAGAGGGCTACTGTTACCATTAATAGTACCAAAACCTCTAATTCTTACTGTTGCAGCCTTACCTGGTTGTCCAGATGTATTAACTACAGTTACACCAGCAATCTCACCTGCTAATGCTTGAGAAACATTAGAAACAGATTTAGCTTGTAAGTTTTCAGAACTAACAACCTTTGCTGTACCTGTAAATGATTGTTTTGTACTTGTACCGTAACCAACTACAATAACTTCATCTAAAACATTGTTTTCATCTACTTGTAAGTTTACATTTATTGTATTAGATGCTCCTACAGTTTTTTCTACTTTAGAAAATCCTAAATATCTAAAAACTAAAACGTCACCGTTTTTTGCTTTTATAGAATATTTTCCATCAAAATCTGTCTCTGTACCTCTATTTGTACCTTTTACCAAAATGCTAACTCCTGGTAAAGGACCTGAGTCTTCGGTAACAGTACCTGAAACAGTCTTATCTTGTGCGAAAGAGATTTGCACGACCAACGCTAGTAAAAGCGTTAAAATTCCATTAAACTTTGTCTTCATTGTATAATTATTTGAATTAATTAGTGTCAAAAATCCTAAATTAATCTTAAAGCACCAACTTTTTAACATAATAATTCATAAAAATTCTTAATATATTGTTAATTGATGCATTATTTTTATGAATATTTAATAAAGTTACCTGTTTCTGGTTAAATATTATTGATTATATAAAGGAATGCGAAAAGAGTTGTAAATAGTTTAAAAATTCTTGTTTTTGTTGATGAGATGTTAGTTGATTAGCTTTTTTTTATTCTTTAATAAAACAAAAAGGGCCGTAAATTAATTACGACCCTTTTAATAAATTTAATTATTAGTTATAAACTTAAGTAAGTGACTTAATTTTTATCCCAAAATAATTTCTGTTCAGCAGTATCTGTTCCTATTGCAGAAACAGCAGCTTGATAGTTAGTACCATTTAATGTTTGCTCAATAACTGGGTATGTGTATTTATTTGGATAACCAGATAAACCATCTGCAGCAGCTCTCATTGTAGGAAAGTCTAATAACCTTATAGAAGTCCATGATTCTAAACCTCTGTTATAAAGTGCTAACCATTTTTGGTTACCAATAACTTCTTTCCAAGGAGTTGTTGCTGTACTTGTTGCTAAAGCAGCTGTATAATCTACAGTAGCTTGTGTAAGGTAGGTTGTTGCTTCTAACGAAGTTCCTCCCCAATTTAC
The DNA here is from genome assembly GCF_002163675.1 of Polaribacter sp. SA4-12. NCBI lineage: Bacteria > Pseudomonadati > Bacteroidota > Flavobacteriia > Flavobacteriales > Flavobacteriaceae > Polaribacter > Polaribacter sp. SA4-12. The sequence continues at coordinate 3,898,004 of NZ_CP019334.1, forward strand.
TATAGATGCTGTAATAGCTGCGTCGTAATGACTTTTTGCAGTACCACCAACAGCAAATGTTCTAGCGCTTGCTTCAGCTAATAAAAATTCTACTTCAGAATAGTCTAAAATCACACCAGGTGCTTGAGCTGCTTCTACTTGAGCAGATACATGAGAATAAGTTGCGTAATTAGAAGTTGCTCCAATTCCACCACCAAGATATCCACCACCAGAAACTTCTAAAAAGTATAAAGGTCTTCTAGGATCATTTAATGTATTCATCATGTCTACAATAGTTTCAGCAGCAACAAAATCATGTCTTCCACTTAAAACTAAGTTTGCATGTACAGGATGCGTATTTGGATCTGCAGATAAGTATGTAAAGTTTGCATTGTCTGAGCTACTTGTAAATACTCCACTAGTAACTGCAGATTCTACAGTAGATTTAGCTAAAGTATTATCTACATCAGATAATAAAATACCCATTCTTAACTTTAAAGATGCTGCAAATTTTTTCCAGTTTGTAGTGTCTCCACTATAAATATTATCAGCTGAACCAAAACTACCTTTAGAAGTATCTAAAGCATTTATTGCAACTGTTAATCTAGAAATTAAATCTTTATAAACAGTAAGACCATCATCATATTTTGGTAATAAATTGTCTATATCTAAAGATTCTGTATAAGGTACATCTCCAAAAGTTTCTACTAAAACACTATATGTATAAACTTTTAGTATTTCAATAACTTGTAACTTATTTGCTGTTAATTCAGCATCTGATGGTAAAGAGTAAGTAGTTGCAGAAATAACTTTTCCTGCTTCATCTAAATCTTTTAAAACATCTTTGTAAAGAACACTCCAATGTGTTCCAGGAATATTACGTGTTACTTGGTCATAGTTACTTTCATCTGTATACGTAGTTTCTTGTAAATATTGTGCCCAAAGTTTGGCGTTATTGTTGTTTACATTTAGATCAACCATTTGGTCAACTAAATTCTTCTGAGCTCCTGTAAATAAACTTTCTCCAGGAACAGCAGATGGATCTTTAATGTTCTTGTTTAGACCCTCTAAATTGTCTGAACAAGATGTGATAATTACTGCCGCAATTAATATTAATATTTTTTTCATTTTTTTTCGTTTTTAAAATTGAAGTTTAACATTGAAACCGAAATCTCTTGTTGTAGGTAAAGAACCAACAGAATAACCTTGTAAGTTACCTGCTCCTAAACCTCCTTCAGGGTCTTCATGAGGTGTGTTTTTATGAATGATCCAAAGATTAGATCCAACAAAACTTAAAGATGCATCCGCTAAGAATGTTTTGTCTAAAACTTTTTGTGGAATATTATATGTAATTGCTAACTCACGTAACTTTACATAACTTGCATCATAAACAAATGCTTTGTTTGGTAATCCTCTTCTGTAACCAAAAGCACCAAATCTATCCGCTCTAATACGTGCTGTGTTTACTGAACCATCAGCATTTACACCTGGGTTAATAAAACCACCACCATTAGCTATAGTATTTCTTACTGGGTTTCCTAAATCGTTTGTAAATGCAGTTTCTGCATATAAACCTGTAGCACGACCATAGTATTGATCTAAAGAAAAGATACTACCACCTTTTTGGATGTCGATTAAGAAGCTAAAAGAAAAGTCTTTGTAGTTAAAGTTGTTAGATATCCCCATATTCCAATCAGGATTAATATCTCCAATTACTTGATCTGAAGTACCTGTTTTTATATATTGACCATTAGAAGCATCAACAACTTTTTCTCCGTTTAAATATGTGTAATCTGTTCCTTGAATAACTCCGTAAGGCTCTCCAACACGTGCGTTTAAAGTAACACCACCTTGAAAAGAACCTAATTGTAGATTTTCAATACCATCTACTAAAGAAACTACTGTGTTTCTGTTTCTAGACCAGTTTACATTTACATTCCATGTAAAATCAGCTGTTTTAATTGGACTACCATAAGCTGAAAGTTCAATACCTTTATTTTCAATTTCTCCAGCATTTAAAATTTTAGAAGTAAAACCTGTGGCTCTAGAAACTGGTACACCAAAAATTTGGTCTACAGAATTATTTTTGTAATAAGCAAAATCAAACCCAAGTCTATTGCTTAAGAATTTCATCTCTAAACCAAGTTCCATACTTTTAGTAGTTTCTGGTTTTAATTCTGGGTTTTTCTTAGTATTACCAACAGAAGTACTAGCACTACCTATTGGAGTGTTTACTACAAAACTGTCATATAAGAAATCAAAAGGAGCACTATTACCAACTTCGGCATAATTTGCTCTTACTTTACCAAATGAAATCCAATCTTTTTCAAGTAATTTATTGAATACAAAACTTCCAGAAACAGATGGATAACCAAATGTACTATTACCAGTTGGTAAAGTAGATGAATGATCTCTTCTGTAAGTAGCGTCTAAAAATAACATATTATCATATCCTAAAGAAGCACTAACGTAATAACCATCTACACCAATTTTAGATGCAGTTTCAAGTGGTAAAGGCAATGCGTTTACACTGTTTTGTAAAGAGTATAATTTTGGTACACTTAAACCACCAGCAGTAGAAACATGAATGATGTTTAAATTATTTCTTCTGATGTTAGTACCTAAAATACCTTTTAAGTTTACTTTATCACTTAAGTCTTTATTAAAGTTAAACATTAAGTCATAATTTGTTTCGGTATTTTGAATGTTCTTTCTAGCGTAACCAGAATCTACATTTCCTCTACTAACTCCAAAACTACTAGCAACACTTCCGTTAGCTCTTCTTTCTTCTTGTAATTCTGAGTAAGTATCTGTTGCAATTCTACCTGTAACACTTAACCAATCTTTTAATTCATAAGTTAATGAGATGTTACCAATAAAACGACTTCTTGAGTCATTTTGGAAGTTTTCGTATCTTGTCCAATATGGGTTATCCCAAAATATAGGAGCAGAACCTGCATCAGCAGTTGCTGGATTCCAAGTAACATTTCTTTTTGTATCAAAGTAAATGTCTTTTTGTTGCTTTAAATCTACGTTTGTTTGCCACCATTGTTTAAACATACCTACAAGGTTATCTCCGTAACCAGTTGAGTTACGTCCTTTTCCTCCACTTTTAATATAATTGGCTAAACTAGAAACTGTTAATTTGTCGCTTAGTTTATAATTACTGCTAAAAGAAAAGTTATGTTTTTTAATAGAACTATTAGGCATTAAACCAGATTGGTCAAATTGAGTATAGTTTAATCTATAAGAACCATCATCCATACTTTTATCTAAAGAAACTGAATTAGTTATTGTAATTGGAGATTCAAAAAAACTAATTGGTCCATTATCTGCATTTTTCCAAGGAGTTGCCTTTCTGTAATTTGGAGAGTCTGGATCAAAAGAATCCCATTGATAAACTAAGCTACCATCAAAAGCTGCACCATAAGATCCATCTTCCGTATATAAAGCTACTTGGTCATCATTACCATCACCTGTAACATCTTCAATATACCAGTGGCTATCAGGTCCATCATAATAATGACCATAACCAGCACCATATTGTGTTTGGTATTTTGCAAATGTACTCTTGTCAATAGATCCAAAAGTCATACCCGAGTTTAGAGTAACTCCCATTCCTTTAGAATTTCTACCTTTTTTAGTAGTAATCATAATAACACCATTTGCTGCTCTAGAACCATATAATGCAGAAGCTGCTGCTCCTTTAAGGATATTTACAGATTCTATATCATCAGGGTTAATGTCTGATGCTGCATTTCCATAATCATAATAACCACCACTTGCTTGAGCTTGTCCTGCAGAGTTTGTGTTTGTGTTATTAATTGGTACACCATCAATTACAAATAAAGCTTGGTTACTACCTGTTAAAGAAGCATTACCTCTAATAACAACGTTTGTAGATCCACCTAAGTTGTTGTTCTTTTTAATTTGAACACCAGATGCTTTACCAGAAAGAGCATTTACGAAGTTACCACTCTTGTTAGTAGTTAATTCGTCTCCACTTACTTTTTGCGTAGAATATCCTAAAGATTTTTTATCTCTAGAAATACCTAGTGCAGTTACAACAACTTCGTCTAAAACATTATTGTCATCTTCCATTGTAACACTTATTGTGCTTAAATCCCCAACTTTTTCCTCAAGGGTTTTGTATCCTACATAACTAAAACTTAAGACATCGCCTTGTTTAGCTTTAATAGAGTACTTTCCGTCAAAATCAGTTTGAGTTCCGTTGTTTGTGCCTTTCACAAGAACACTTACACCTGGTAATGTACCAGATGAATCTGACACAATACCGGAAACTGTTTTCTCTTGGGCAAATGTTATTTGCACAAGGAACGCTAGTAGTAGCGTTAAAATTCCTTTAAACTTTGTTTTCATTATTAAATAAATTTGAATTAATTGAGGCAAATATGGAATTTTATTATGGAATAATCAATAAAAATTGTTAATAAATGTTAAATTGTTTCAGATTTGTAATTTTGATTATAAAGTTAGTATGTTTTTTAGAAAAAATTTCTCCAATTGATGGATAGTTTAATGCTTTTAAAATCAATATTTTGTGAGTTTTCCTTGCCTGTTGATAGGCTTAAGTTTATTTGAGATTTATTTGTGTTGAACAAATAACCAATACCAAAACCTATAATATTTTTATTGTTAATTATTCCGATATCTGTTATTGTATATAGATATGATTTTTGTGATGATAGATATCTGTATTCTAGGTTTGTATATGTATATTTGTTAGTGAAGATACTTTGCTCATTGAAGCCTCTTATAGTATTTGCTCCACCAATTCTAAAGAGTTCGTTATTAATAAATGTATCTGAGTTTAATAAGCCAATTTTGTTTTTAATATAGATGCTACTGTGTAAGTTTATATCCCAGATATAAGATACTGATGTTTCAATTTTAAATTGATTTGATGATTTATTATCAGTTTTTCTTTTTCCAAAAGTTGGATTTATTTCTAAATAAAATTTATCATTTAAAAAGAAATCATTTTTAGGGATTCTATATTGAAATTGAAAACCTAAAAAGTAATTGCTAAATGTTTTAATATTATTAGATAAATCAGTTTTAAGATTTTCGGATGATTCAGAGATATAGGTAAAAGCAAATTTAGTTTTAGGGTTGATGTTGTAAAATAACTTTGAATCAAATTTTGTGCTCAAAAAAGTTGAATCTTGTTTATATATAGAAAATGATATTTGTGGGCTAAGTTTTGAATTAAATATATATGGAATTTCAGTACTTAATTTAAATTCTTGTTTTTCTTCTCCAATGCTATTCCAAAATAATTCAAATTTCTCACCTGTATCTAAAATGTTATTTAGTGATAAGTCGATATTTCCATTGAACAATATGTCTCCATTTTCTTTGGAAGCAAAACTAACAAGTCCATCAAAACTATTATTTTGTTTTTTATTGAAATATAGGTAGAGTAGTGTGGAGTCTTTTGTGAATAGAATTTCTGGAGATTTTATTTCCTTTATAAAAGGCAGGTTTTTTGATGCTTCTGATATTTCTTTAATTTTATATTGATTAATAACAGTAGTTGGTTTTATGTTGAAATAATTTTTTAAATATGATTTAGGAAAACTTTCATAACCTTTTACAATTACGCTATTGATGATTCTTTTTTTTGATTGATTGATAAATAAATCTGCGAATAATGTTTTCTCTTTAATTACTATGTTTTTTAGTTGGATCTTCGAAAATGATCTTCCTTCTCTATCTAGTTTCTTTGAAATATTTGAAAGGGTAGCTTCTAAATTTCTTATTCCAATAGTAATAATGTTGTTTTTTATTATTGAATTTTCGAAATAAATTTCTGACCCTGAATTTAATTTAATGATTGCATTTTCTACTTTATTATTTAAAGAAAAAAAAGCGACATACTTTTTATTTTCCTTTTCAATTTTGTCAACTGTATTTGTAAAGTATCCTAAGTTTTTTAAATAATTAGAAATTCTAACAATCTCTGTGCTTAAAGAAATAGAGTCTTGGTGTTTATGCTGATATTCTATTTGGCCTAAAACAATAGCTTCCTTTTCTTTTTTTGAAGTAATATTTAAGGATATTTCTTGAGAATTGATGTTATTAAACATCATCAAAAATATATAGGTTAGAAAAAAAAGTGAGCTTTTTATGTTCAAAATTGAATAATATTAAATTCAAAAGTAATTGAAAACCCTTATAAATCATGTTAAAAATGTCATTTAACAAAAAATAACTTGCTGATATTTGCCTGATTAGAAATTATTCGTACATTTGCGCACCCTTAGAAAAGGGATAAAGGTTTAATTATAAACGAAAAACAGTAATAATTTAGTATGCCAACTATTCAACAATTAGTTCGTAAAGGAAGAACCAAAATAACTAAGAAGAGTAAATCGGCTGCTTTGTCGTCTTGTCCTCAAAGGCGTGGAGTTTGTACACGTGTTTATACTACAACACCAAAGAAACCTAATTCAGCAATGCGTAAAGTTGCCAGAGTTAGATTGACAAATGGTAATGAGATAAACGCATACATTCCAGGTGAAGGACATAACTTACAAGAGCACTCGATAGTATTAGTTAGAGGTGGAAGGGTAAAAGATTTACCAGGTGTTAAATATCACGTAGTACGTGGTGCATTAGATACAGCAGGTGTTGAGGGTAGAACTCAACGTAGATCTAAGTACGGTGCAAAACGCCCAAAGAAGTAAGAGTTATAAGTAATAAGTCTTAAGGTTTTAAAGTTAATAACTTAATGTTTAGGGAGTTTTTCTTAAATATAGAGTTAATGACTAAAAACTAGTGACTAGGAGCTAATAACAAATCAATTAACTTTTTTAATGTAAAGACATGAGAAAAAGAGCAGCAAAAAAAAGAGTCTTATTACCGGATCCAAAATTTAATGATCAGCTTGTAACACGTTTTGTGAATAACTTAATGTGGAGTGGTAAGAAGTCTGTAGCATTTAAAGTGTTTTATGACGCTTTAGAGCTAGTAGAAGAAAGAAAAGGAGAAGACGAAGAGAAATCGGCTTTAGAAATTTGGAAAGATGGTTTGTCGAATGTAATGCCTCACGTAGAAGTAAGATCTCGTCGTGTTGGTGGTGCAACATTCCAAATACCAATGCAAATTAGACCAGACCGTAAGGTTTCTATGGCTATCAAATGGATGATTTTGTATACTCGTAAAAGAAACGAGAAAACAATGGCACAGCGTTTAGCTGCTGAAATTTTAGCTGCGGCTAAAGAAGAAGGTGCTGCTGTTAAAAAACGTACAGATACTCACAAAATGGCAGAAGCTAATAAAGCATTCTCTCACTTTAGATTTTAATAGAAATGGCTAGAGATTTAAGATATACTAGAAATATTGGTATTGCAGCTCATATTGATGCTGGTAAAACCACAACAACAGAACGCGTATTGTACTATACAGGTGTTTCTCACAAGATTGGAGAAGTACATGATGGTGCAGCTACTATGGACTGGATGGAACAAGAGCAAGAAAGAGGTATTACAATTACTTCTGCAGCTACTACTTGTACATGGCAGTTTCCAAAGGAAAACGCTGAAATTCTTCCAGAAACTAAAGATTACCATTTTAATATTATTGATACTCCTGGTCACGTAGATTTTACTGTAGAAGTAAATAGATCTTTACGTGTTCTTGATGGTTTGGTTTTCTTATTTAGTGCGGTTGATGGTGTTGAGCCTCAATCTGAAACTAACTGGAGACTTGCAGATAATTATAAAGTGCCAAGAATTGGTTTCGTTAATAAAATGGACCGTCAAGGATCTGATTTTATGATGGTTTGTAAGCAAGTAAAAGAAATGTTAGGCTCTAATGCAGTGCCTATTGTTTTAAATATTGGTGACGAAGAAAACTTTAAAGGTATTGTAGATCTAGTTAAAAATAGAGCTATTATATGGCATGAAGAAGGAATGGGAGCAACATTTGATATTGTTGATATTCCTGAAGATTTAAAAGAAGAAGCTAAATTATTACGTGCTAACCTTATTGAGGAAGTAGCTAGTTATGATGAGAGTCTTTTAGAAAAGTTCATGGAAGATGAAGATTCTATTACAGAAGATGAAGTGCATGCTGCATTGAGAGCTGCTGTAATGGATATGGCAATTATTCCTATGATTTGTGGTTCTGCTTTCAAAAATAAAGGTGTTCAGTTCTTATTAGATGCTGTTTGTCGTTATTTACCTTCTCCTATGGATAAAGAAGGTATTGTAGGTGTAAACCCAGATACAGAAGAAAAAGAATTGCGTAAACCTGATGTAAAGGAGCCTTTCGCTGCTTTAGCTTTTAAAATTGCGACAGATCCTTTTGTTGGTCGTTTAGCATTCTTTAGAGCGTATTCAGGTCGTTTAGATGCTGGTTCTTATGTTTTAAATAACCGTTCAGGTAAAAAAGAACGTATTTCACGTATTTATCAAATGCATGCTAACAAGCAAAATGCAATTGATTATATTGAAGCTGGAGATATTGGTGCTGCTGTAGGTTTTAAATCTATTAAAACAGGAGATACTTTAACTGCTGAAAAATTCCCTCTAGTATTAGAGTCTATGGATTTTCCAGATCCAGTAATTGGTATTGCTGTTGAGCCTAAAACGAAAGCAGATGTAGATAAATTAGGTATTGGACTTGCTAAATTAGCAGAAGAAGATCCTACTTTTACTGTGCGTTCAGACGAAGCTTCAGGACAGACTATTATTTCTGGAATGGGTGAGTTGCATTTAGATGTACTTGTAGATCGTTTAAGACGAGAGTTTAATGTTGAAGTTAATCAAGGTCAACCTCAAGTAGAGTATAAGGAAGCAATTACTGCTGTAACTGATCATAGAGAGGTTTATAAAAAGCAATCTGGTGGACGTGGTAAATTTGCAGATATTGCATTTACAATTGGGCCAGCTGATGAAGGTGTTCAAGGATTACAATTCGATTCTGTTATTAAGGGTGGTAATGTTCCTAGAGAATTTGTTCCTTCTGTAGAGAAAGGTTTCAAAGAAGCTATGAAGAATGGTCCTTTAGCAGGTTATGAAATGGATTCAATGAAAGTTACTTTAAGAGATGGGTCTTTCCACGCAGTGGATTCTGATGCATTATCTTTTGAGTTAGCTGCAAGAATGGGTTATAAAGCTTCTGCGAAATCTGCAAAAGCAAAAATCATGGAACCTTTAATGAAGGTTGAAGTGTTAACTCCTGAAGCTAACATGGGTGATATCGTTGGGGATTTAAATAGAAGAAGAGGTCAAGTTAACGACATGAGTGATCGTGCTGGGTCTAAAGTTGTAAAAGCAATAGTTCCATTATCAGAAATGTTTGGTTATGTTACTGCTTTAAGAACGATGTCTTCTGGTAGAGCAACTTCTACTATGGAATTTTCACACTATGCAGAAACGCCTTCAAATGTATCTGAAGAAGTAATCGCAAAATCTAAAGGATAATCTACTTAATAATTACAAGATGAGTCAAAAAATTAGAATTAAATTAAAGTCTTACGATTACAACTTAGTAGATAAGTCTGCTGAAAAAATAGTTAAGACGGTAAAAAGTACTGGTGCTGTTGTAAACGGACCAATACCATTACCAACACATAAAAAGATTTTTACAGTATTACGTTCTCCACACGTAAATAAAAAATCTAGAGAGCAATTTCAATTAGCTTCTTACAAAAGATTATTAGACATTTATAGTTCTTCTTCGAAAACTATCGATGCTTTAATGAAACTTGAGTTACCAAGTGGTGTTGAAGTTGAAATAAAAGTATAATTTATATTAACTTTCGGTTTAATTTTGTTAAACCGAAAGTTTTTTATATTTTTGCAACCCGAATTAGAGTAGGGTGACGCTATTTTTTGATTTAAATTGAATAATAGTAACATGTCCAGAGCGTTTCGCGAAGGAAAAACGGTAAAAACAAAATCAGCGTTGAATTTGTTTTGCGCTGTTTTTTTTGCAAGAAACTCAAAAGGATTAAATGAAACAATAGTTTCAAACAAATAATTATTAATAGACGCGCTGGATAAATATCTATCGTCTAAAATTTTAACTAAATGTCTGGGTTAATAGGAAGAAAGATTGGAATGACCAGCTTATTCGACGAGAACGGGAAGAATATTCCTTGTACTGTAATCGAAGCAGGTCCTTGCGTTGTCACTCAGGTCAGAACCGAAGAGGTTGACGGCTATAGTGCGTTGCAACTTGGTTTCGATGACAAAAAAGCGAAGAGTTCTAACAAAGCGTTAGATGGCCACTTTAAAAAAGCTGGTGCCACTGCTAAGAAAAAAGTCGTTGAATTTCAAGGGTTTGAGCAAGAGTATAAATTAGGGGATTCTATCACGGTAGATCACTTTGAAGAAGGTGAATTTGTTGATGTGTCTGGTGTTTCTAAAGGTAAAGGTTTTCAGGGTGTTGTAAAACGTCATGGATTTGCTGGTGTAGGTCAAGCGACTCACGGTCAGCATAACCGATTAAGAGCTCCGGGTTCTATTGGTGCTGCATCTTATCCTGCAAGAGTATTCAAAGGAATGCGTATGGCAGGTAGAATGGGTGGAGATAAAGTGAAAGTTCAAAACTTAAAAGTATTAAAAGTAGTTGCTGAAAAGAACTTACTTGTTGTTAAAGGAGCAATTCCTGGACACAAAAATGCTTTTGTAACTATTCAGAAATAATGAAAGTAGCAGTTTTAGATATTACAGGAAAAGATACAGGTAGGGAAGTTGAACTTTCTAGCGATGTATTTGGTATTGAGCCTAATGATCATGCTGTTTATTTAGATGTAAAGCAGTACTTGGCGAATCAACGTCAAGGAACACATAAATCTAAAGAAAGAGCAGAAATTACTGGTTCTACAAGAAAGATAAAAAAACAAAAAGGAACTGGTACTGCAAGAGCAGGTTCTATCAAGTCTGGTGTTTTTAGAGGTGGAGGTCGTATGTTCGGTCCAAGACCAAGAGATTATTCTTTTAAATTGAATAAGAACTTAAAGCGTTTAGCACGTAAGTCAGCTTTAAGTATTCAAGCAAATGATAAAAATTTAGTAATAATTGAAGATTTTAACTTTGATTCTCCAAAAACTAAGAACTTTTTGGATGTATTAAAAGCATTAGAATTAGATACTAAAAAATCATTGTTTGTGTTAAGTAATGAAAATGCAAATGTGTATTTATCATCACGTAACTTAAAAAAGGCTAAAGTAGTTAAAGCTTCAGAAATTAATACTTATGGTGTTTTAAACGCTAACAAAGTTGTTATTACTGAGAGCTCTTTAGAAGGAATTAATACAAATTTAAGTAAATAGGGATTCAAAATGAGTATTTTAATAAAACCTATTATCACGGAAAAAGCAACTAATGATAGCGAATTATTTAATCGTTTTACATTTATTGTAGATAAGAAAGCTAATAAATTAGAAATTAAAGGAGCTGTTGAAGCAACTTATGGAGTTTCTATTTTAAGCGTTAAGACTTTAAACTATCCAATTCAAAGAAATACAAAGTTTACTAAAAAAGGTTTAGTAACTGGTATTAAAAGTGGGTACAAAAAGGCTATCGTTCAAGTAGCAGAAGGAGAAAGCATTGATTTTTATAACAATCTTTAAGAAAAGACAAAAATGTCAGTTAGAAAATTAAAACCAATAACACCAGGTCAGCGTTTTAGAGTTGTAAATGGGTTCGACACCATAACAACTGATAAGCCGGAGAAAAGTTTACTTGCTCCGAAAAAACGATCTGGAGGTCGAAACAATCAGGGTAGAATGACAACTCGTAATATAGGAGGTGGTCATAAACAAAGATATCGTATTATTGATTTCAAAAGAAATAAAAACGGTATTCCTGCAACAGTAAAAACTATAGAGTACGATCCAAATCGTACTGCATTTATTGCTTTACTTAGTTATGCTGATGGAGAAAAGCGTTATGTAATTGCACAAAACGGTTTAACAGTAGGTCAAACAATTGTATCAGGAAGTGATATTGCGCCAGAAATTGGAAATGCGATGCCATTAAGTGAAATTCCTTTAGGAACTACAATTTCTTGTATAGAATTACATCCAGGTCAAGGTGCTGTTATGGCTCGTTCTGCTGGTTCATTTGCTCAATTAATGGCAAGAGATGGTAAACATGCAACTGTTAAGTTACCTTCTGGTGAAACAAGATTAATCTTGTTAACATGTTTAGCAACTATTGGTGTTGTATCTAATTCAGATCATCAATTATTAGTATCTGGTAAAGCAGGTAGAAGAAGATGGTTAGGTAGAAGACCAAGAGTTAATGCAGTAAGAATGAACCCTGTCGATCACCCAATGGGTGGTGGTGAAGGTCGTGCTTCTGGAGGTCATCCAAGATCTAGAAATGGTATTCCTGCTAAAGGATTTAAGACTAGATCTAAGACTAAGGCTAGTAATAAGTACATTATAGAACGTAGAAAGAAATAATAAGTTATGGCAAGATCATTAAAAAAAGGACCTTACGTTCACTATAAATTAGAGAAAAAAGTGTTAGCTAATGTAGACGCTGGTAACAAAACTGTAATCAAAACTTGGTCTAGAGCAAGTATGATTACTCCAGATTTTGTAGGACAAACAATTGCTGTTCATAACGGACGTCAGTTTGTACCAGTATATGTTACAGAAAACATGGTAGGGCATAAGTTAGGCGAATTTTCACCAACTCGTTCTTTTAGAGGACACGCTGGTGCAAAAAATAAAGGAAAAAAATAGTAGGATATGGGAGTTCGTAAAAAAAACATGGCAGATCAGTTAAAAGCAGATAGAAAGCAACGTGCTTTCGCGAAGCTTACTAACTGTCCTACGTCACCAAGAAAAATGCGTTTGGTAGCTAATCAAGTAAGAGGTGTTGAAGTTGAAAAAGCTTTACAAATCTTAAAATTCAGTCCAAAAGAAGCATCTATAAATTTAGAGAAATTGTTATTGTCTGCAATTGCAAACTGGCAAGCTAAAAATGAAGATGCTCCTATTGAAGAAGCTGGATTATTTGTGAAAACTATTTGTGTAGATAGCGCAGGAATGTTAAAAAGATTAAGACCAGCTCCACAAGGTCGTGCTCATAGAATTCGTAAGCGTTCTAATCACGTTACTTTAGAGTTAGGTAGTAAGAAACTAAGTAATCAATCAAAGTAGAAATGGGACAAAAAACAAATCCAATAGGGAATCGTTTAGGAATCATCAGAGGTTGGGAATCTAACTGGTATGGTGGTAATGACTACGGAGATAAATTAGCTGAAGATTTTAAAATAAGACAGTATGTAAATGCTAGATTATTTAAAGCTAGTGTTTCTAGAGTAATTATAGAGCGTACTTTAAAACTTGTAACCGTTACTATCACAACTGCACGTCCAGGTATCATCATTGGTAAAGGAGGTCAAGAGGTAGACAAGTTAAAAGAAGAGCTTAAGAAAATTACTGGTAAAGAAGTTCAAATTAATATTTTTGAAATTAAACGTCCTGAATTAGATGCAAAATTAGTTGCAATTAGTGTAGCTCGTCAAATTGAAAATAGAATTTCTTATAAGAGAGCTACTAAGATGGCTATTCAAGCTACTATGCGTATGAACGCTGAAGGGATTAAAATCCAAATTTCAGGTCGTTTAAACGGAGCTGAAATGGCACGTTCTGAGCACTATAAAGAAGGAAGAATTCCTCTTTCTACTTTTAGAGCAGACATCGATTATGCACTTGTAGAAGCTCATACACAATACGGAAGATTAGGTATTAAAGTATGGATTATGAAGGGTGAGGTTTATGGTAAAAGAGAATTATCTCCATTAGTTGGCTTGTCTAAAAAACAAGGTGGTAATAAAGGTGGTGGTGATAGATCTAAACGTCCACAACCTCGTAGAAGAAAATAATTTTTAAAATTAGAAATTAAAAATGTTACAGCCAAAAAGAGTAAAATACCGTAAGGTACAGAAGGCGAAGGGAAATATGACTGGTATTTCTGGTAGAGGAAATCAACTTTCTAATGGAATGTTTGGTATCAAATCTTTAGACCAGAATTTATTAACTTCTCGTCAAATAGAAGCAGCTCGTATCGCGGCAACTCGTCATATGAAAAGAGAAGGTCAGTTATGGATTAAAGTTTTTCCAGACAAGCCTATCACTAAGAAGCCTTTAGAAGTACGTATGGGTAAGGGAAAAGGAGCACCAGATCATTTTGTTGCAGTTATTAAACCAGGTAGAATTTTGTTTGAAATTGGTGGAGTACCAATGGATGTAGCAAAAGAAGCTTTACGTTTAGCAGCTCAAAAACTTCCAGTAAAAACGAAGTTTATAATAGCAAGAGATTTTGATATTAACGCATAATTCTAAATAAAATGAAACAATCTGAAATAAAAGAATTATCTATAGTTGATCTTAATGAGAAACTTGGAGCGTTGCAAAAGAATTATACTGATCTTAAAATGGCTCACGCAATAACTCCTTTGGAGAATCCATTGCAATTGAGAGGTTTAAGAAGAACTGTAGCAAGAATTGCAACAGAATTAACAAAAAGAGAATTACAATAATTCTATAGTCAGTTTTAAAGATGGAAAAAAGAAATCTTAGAAAAGAGAGAATTGGTGTTGTTTCAAGTAGCAAAATGGAAAAATCTATTGTTGTTGCAGAAACTAAAAGAGTAAAGCACCCGATGTACGGAAAATTCGTATTAAAAACGAAGAAGTATGTTGCACACGACGAAAAGAATGATTGCAACGAAGGTGATACTGTTAGAATCATGGAAACAAGACCTATGAGTAAATCTAAACGTTGGAGATTAGTAGAAATCCTAGAAAGAGCTAAATAATATGTTACAGACAGAATCAAGATTAAAAGTCGCAGATAACACTGGAGCAAAAGAAGTTTTAGTGATTAGAGTTTTAGGAGGAACAAGAAAACGTTACGCAAGTATTGGAGACAAGATTGTAGTATCTGTTAAATCTGCTACTCCAAACGGAGCTGTAAAGAAAGGTCAAGTATCTAGAGCAGTTGTTGTAAGAACGAAAAAAGAAGTAAGACGTAAGGACGGATCATACATCAGATTTGATGATAACGCTTGTGTACTTTTAAATCCTACTGAGGAGATGAGAGGAACTCGTGTTTTTGGCCCTGTTGCTCGTGAACTTCGTGAGAAACAATTCATGAAAATAGTATCATTAGCACCTGAAGTGCTTTAAATCATTATACAAGATGAAGAAGTTCAAAATTAAAGCAGGAGATACTGTAAAAGTAATTACAGGTACTAGTAAAAATTCTGAAGGTAAAGTATTACAAATCCTTAAAGATAAGGATAGAGTAATAGTAGAAGGTGCTAACTTAGTTTCTAAACATACTAAGCCAAGTGCTCAAAACCCTCAAGGTGGTATTGTTAAAAAAGAAGCATCTATTCATATTTCTAACGTTATGTTAGTTGAGGATGGAGTTGCTGTAAGAGTAGGTTATAAAGTTGATGGAGATACGAAGACTAGAATCTCTAAAAAAACTAAAAAATAATAATAATCATGAGTTACGTACCAAGATTAAAAGCAGAATACAAAGAAAGAGTTGTAAAAGCTCTTACTGAAGAATTCAGTTATAAGAATGTAATGCAGGTGCCTAAATTAGAAAAAATAGTTGTTTCTAAAGGTGTTGGTGCTGCAATTGCAGATAAGAAATTAATAGATTATGCTTTAGAAGAGTTGACTAAAATTACAGGTCAAAAAGCTATTTCTACAATGTCTAAAAAAGATATTGCTGCATTTAAATTACGTAAAGGGATGCCAATTGGTGTTAAAGTTACTTTACGTGGAGATAAAATGTACGAATTTTTAGACAGACTAGTTACAGCTTCTTTACCACGTGTAAGAGACTTTAACGGTATAAAAGCTAATGGTTTTGATGGAAGAGGTAATTACAATTTAGGAATTACTGAACAGATCATCTACCCAGAGATAAATATTGACCAAGTGAAAAAAATTAACGGTATGGATATTACTTTTGTAACATCTGCAGATACTGATAAGGAAGCTAAGTCATTATTAGGAGAATTAGGTTTACCATTCAAAAAAAATTAAGAAATGGCTAAAGAATCAATGAAAGCTCGCGAACGTAAGAGAGCGAAAACAGTTGCAAAATATGCAGAAAAGAGAAAAGCTTTAAAAGAAGCTGGAGACTATGAAGCATTGCAAAAATTACCAAAGAACGCTTCACCAGTAAGAATGCATAATAGATGTAAATTAACTGGACGTCCTAAAGGATATATGAGACAATTTGGTTTATCTCGTGTTACGTTTAGGGAAATGGCAAATCAAGGTTTAATACCAGGCGTTAAAAAGGCAAGTTGGTAGAAAACTAAAATAAAGCTTATTAATAAAAATAGAATGTGTATATTTGCGCGCTCTATTTTTTTTGAGTATAAGAATTTTAACTGATTATAGGTTCAATTATCACAGAGAAATCTGTAGCATAAATAGAGGTAATTTGAAAACCGTAATCGCAATATAAATAAATATGTATACAGATCCAATCGCGGATTTTCTTACCAGAGTAAGAAATGCAATCGCAGCAGGACACAGAGTAGTAGAAATTCCAGCTTCAAACTTGAAGAAGGAAATGACTAAAATTTTGTTTGATCAAGGGTATATTTTAAGCTACCAGTTCAATGACGATAAAGTTCAGGGAACAATTAAGATAGCTTTAAAGTACGAAAGAGACACAAAAGAGTCAGTAATTAGAAAAATTCAACGTATCAGTACACCTGGTTTACGTAAATACGTTGGTTCGACTGAGATGCCAAGAGTATTGAACGGACTTGGAATTGCTATTGTTTCAACATCTAAAGGTGTTATGACAAACAAAAAAGCACGTCAAGAGAATGTTGGAGGAGAAGTTTTATGTTACGTTTATTAATCTAAGGAAATGAGTAGAATAGGAAAAAATCCCGTTAGCATTTCACAAGGTGTAGATGTAAACATAAAAGACAATGTTGTAATCGTAAAAGGAAAGTTAGGTGAATTATCACAAACTATTTCTGAAGGTATTACAATTAAAATTGAAGATGGAACTATCACCTTAGATAGAACTTCTGAAAGTAAAAACCATAAAGCACAACATGGTTTAATGAGAGCTTTGATCGCTAATATGATTGAAGGTGTAAGTAAAGGTTGGACTAAAGATTTAGAATTGGTTGGTGTAGGTTATAGAGCCTCTAATCAAGGACAGAAATTAGATTTAGCTTTAGGTTTCTCTCATAATATTGTTTTAGAAATTGCTCCAGAAGTAAAAGTTGAAACAATATCTGAGAAAGGGAAAAACCCAATCATTAAATTATCTTCATTTGACAAACAATTAGTTGGTCAGATTGCTGCAAAGATTCGTTCTTTCAGAGCTCCAGAGCCTTATAAAGGAAAAGGAGTTAAGTTTGTTGGTGAAATATTAAGAAGAAAAGCAGGTAAATCTGCATAATATATAATATTATTATGGCATTATCAAAGCTACAAAGAAGAGTTAGAATTAAGCGTAGAATTAGAAAAATAGTTTCAGGTACAGCTACTAAACCAAGATTATCGGTTTTTAGAAGTAATAAAGAAATATACGCTCAATTAGTAGACGATGTAAACGGAGTAACATTAGCTTCAGTTTCATCTAGAAATAAAGAAATTAAGGCAGGTACTAAAGTAGAAGTAGCAGCAGCAGTAGGTAAAACTATCGCAGAAAAAGCTACTAAATCAGGAGTAGAAACAATTGCTTTCGATAGAAACGGATATTTATATCACGGTAGAGTTAAAGTATTAGCTGACGCTGCAAGAGAAGCTGGTTTAAAATTTTAAGAAATTATGCAAGGATATAAAAACGTAGAAAGAGTTAAGCCTAGTGGGTTAGAACTTGTTGATAGATTAGTAGGTGTACAACGTGTTACTAAAGTAACTAAAGGTGGTAGAGCATTTGGTTTCTCTGCAATCGTAGTTGTTGGAGATGGTAACGGTGTTGTTGGACATGGATTAGGTAAATCTAAAGATGTTGCATCTGCAATTGCAAAAGCAATTGAAGACGCAAAGAAAAATTTAGTTAGAATTCCTATTTTAGATGCAACTTTACCACATGAACAAAAAGGTAAATTTGGTGGTGCAAAGGTGTTTTTAAAACCTGCATCTCATGGTACAGGGGTTATTGCCGGTGGTGCTGTAAGACACGTCTTAGAGTCTGTTGGTATACATGATGTATTATCAAAATCTCAAGGATCATCAAACCCTCATAACGTAGTTAAAGCAACTTTTGATGCTTTATTACAGTTACGTAGTGCAGCAGTAATAGCTAAACAAAGAGGAATTTCTTTAGAGAAAGTATTTAACGGATAAATCTAAGAACGATGGCAAGAATAAAAGTTACACAAGTAAAAAGTCAAATCGGGCGTCTTCAAAGTCAAAAAAGAACTTTAGAAGCATTAGGTTTACGTAAAATGCACCAAACTGTAGAGCATGAGGCAACTCCTTCTATAGTAGGTATGGTAAATACAGTTAAACACTTAGTTTCTTTCGAAGAAATTAAATAAGATATTTATAAAAAATGAGTTTACACAATTTAACACCAGCAGAAGGTTCCATTAAAAAAGGAAAAAGAATTGCAAGGGGTGAAGGATCTGGAAAAGGTGGTACTTCTACAAGAGGTCACAATGGTCAGAAATCTCGTTCAGGTTATTCTAAAAAGGTAGGTTTTGAAGGAGGGCAAATGCCACTTCAAAGACGTGTGCCAAAATTTGGTTTCACAAACATCAACCGTATTGAACACCAAGGTATCAATTTAGATAAATTACAGTCTTTAGTTGATAGTGGTAAGATAACAGATACAGTTAATTTAGAGGTTTTAATTGCTAATAGATTAGCAGGTAAAAACGACTTAGTAAAAATACTAGGTGGTGGAGAGTTAAAAGCTAAATTAAACATAACTGTACATAAATTTACAGCAACAGCAAAAGCAGCTATTGAAGCTGCTGGAGGAGAAGCTGTTACTTTATAACATCCCGTAAATGATGAATTTTATTAATAGATTAAAAGAAATTTTTAGCATTGAAGAATTAAAGAATAAAATTCTTCTAACTATCGGTTTAATTGCTGTATATCGTTTTATGGCTGCTGTTCCATTACCTGGAATAGACCCATTACAATTGTCAGCTTTAAAAAGTAGCGCTGAAGGTGGTCTTTTAGGATTATTGAATGCATTTACAGGAGGAGCATTTGCTAGAGCGTCAGTAATGGCACTTGGTATTATGCCATATATTTCTGCTTCTATTGTAGTTCAGTTAATGGGAATTGCGGTTCCTTATTTACAGAAACTACAAAAAGATGGAGAAAGTGGACGTAAAAAAATTACACAAATAACTAGATGGTTAACTATCGGTATAACTTTGGTACAAGCACCAACGTATATTACTGCTATTAAAACTCAGTTTGGTTTAGGACCAGAAGCATTTTTGGTAACTGGTCCAACTTTTTGGGTATCATCAATCATTATTTTAACTGCAGGAACAATTTTTGCAATGTGGTTAGGAGAGCGTATTACAGACAAAGGTGTTGGTAATGGTATTTCATTATTAATTACAGTTGGTATACTCGCTAATTTTCCAGCAGCATTTTTACAAGAATTTGTTGCAAAAACAACAAATGCTGGAGCTGGTGGAATTATGATGGTTTTAATTGAAATCATTGTTTGGTTTGTAGTAATTTTATTAACTGTGCTATTAGTCACTGCTGTTCGTAAGATTGCAGTACAGTATGCCAGAAGAACAGTTGCAGGGAACGTACAAAATGTTGCAGGATCAAGAGATTATATCCCTTTGAAATTAAATGCAGCAGGAGTTATGCCTATTATATTTGCACAAGCAATTATGTTTTTACCAGTTGCTTTGGCTCAAAGGTTTCCATTTATGGCAAGCTTACAAGATATGAATGGTCTTGGTTATAATGTTATTTTTGCACTTTTAATTATCATTTTTAGTTATTTCTATACTGCTATTACTATTCCAACGAATAAAATGGCAGAGGATTTAAAAAGAAGTGGTGGATTTATTCCAGGTATTAGACCTGGGAAAGACACAGCAGATAGATTAGATTCTGTTTTATCTAGAATTACGTTTCCAGGATCGTTATTCTTAGCAGCATTATCTATATTACCAGCAATTGTAGGCCAGTTTGGAGTACAACAAAGTTGGGCTATGTTTTATGGTGGTACATCATTAATAATTATGGTTGGAGTTGCAATTGATACGTTGCAACAAATTAACTCTTATTTATTAAATCGTCATTATGATGGATTAATGAAAGCAGGGAACAGCAACAGAAAATCAAATAAATAATATGGCTAAACAATCAGCAATTCAACAAGATGGAACTATTACAGAAGCATTATCTAATGCTATGTTTCGTGTCGAATTAGAAAATGGACATATTGTAACGGCTCACATTTCTGGTAAAATGCGTATGCATTATATCAAATTATTACCTGGAGATAAGGTGAAATTAGAAATGAGCCCATATGATTTATCAAAGGCAAGAATTACTTACAGATACTAAAAAAACAAAACAAAACAGATGAAAGTTAGAGCATCAGTTAAAAAGAGAAGTGCCGACTGCAAAATAGTTCGCAGGAAAGGTAGATTATACGTAATTAATAAACAAAATCCTAGATTTAAACAAAGACAAGGGTAATGGCAAGAATAGCAGGTATTGATATTCCAAAGAATAAAAGAGGAGTTATCGCTTTAACTTACATCTTTGGTATAGGAAGCAGCAGAGCAATTAAAGTTCTAGCAGAAGCAAAAGTAGATGAGAGCATTAAAGTTCAAGATTGGACAGATGATCAAATCGCAGCAATTAGAGAACAAGTAGGATCTTTCACAATTGAAGGAGAATTACGTTCTGAAGTACAGTTGAACATCAAACGTTTGATGGATATCGGTTGTCAAAGAGGAATTCGTCATAGACTTGGTCTTCCATTAAGAGGACAAAGAACTAAGAATAACTCTCGTACAAGAAAAGGTAAGAGAAAAACTGTAGCTAACAAGAAAAAATAAGTTAGACAAAGTAATCAAGATCTAATAATAGTTTAACTATAAAATTAGAAAACTAAATTACTAAAACTGAAAAATTATGGCAAAAGCAAGTTCAAAAAAGCGTAAAGTAATAATTGAAGCTATTGGAGAGGCGCATGTAACTGCATCCTTTAATAACATCATTATTTCTTTAACAAATAAAAAAGGTGACGTTATTTCTTGGTCATCTGCAGGTAAAATGGGTTTTAGAGGTTCTAAAAAGAATACTCCATATGCAGCTCAATTAGCAGCAGAAGATTGTGCAAACGTTGCAAAAGAAGCAGGTTTACGTAAAGTAAAAGTTTATGTAAAAGGACCTGGTAATGGTAGAGAATCAGCAATCAGATCTATCCACAATGCAGGAATCGAAGTAACTGAAATTATTGATGTTACACCTATTCCTCATAATGGATGTCGTCCACCAAAGAGAAGAAGAGTATAATTAAATATTTTAACTTGATGGGAATCAGATTATCGAAGGAGAAAGCCTTAATTCATAATCCCCATCTATAACACAAAAAGAAATGGCAAGATATACAGGACCAAAAACAAAAATTGCTCGTAAATTTGGCGAGGCAATTTTTGGAGAAGATAAAAACTTCGAAAAAAGAAATTTCCCTCCAGGACAGCATGGAAATGCTAGAAGAAGAGGTAAGAAATCTGAATATGCAACTCAATTAATGGAGAAGCAGAAAGCTAAATATACTTATGGTATTTTAGAGCGTCAATTCAGTAACTTATTCAAACAAGCATCTTCTGCTTCAGGAATTACAGGTGAAATTTTATTACAATTATGTGAATCTCGTTTAGATAACGTAGTTTACAGAATGGGTGTTTCTAACTCTAGAAGTGGAGCTCGTCAATTAGTTTCTCACAGACACATTACTGTTAACGGTGAAATCGTTAACATTCCATCTTATAGTTTAAAAGAAGGAGATGTTGTTGCTGTAAGAGAAAAATCTAAATCTTTAGTTGCTATTGAAAGTGCATTGGCATCTAACAGCAATGTATTTGAATGGTTAACTTGGAATAATGATACTAAAACTGGAACTTTTGTAAAAGTACCAGCTAGATTACAGATCCCAGAAAACATCAAAGAACAATTAATCGTAGAATTATATTCTAAGTAATAATTTAATCATATTGAGATTCAGCCAAAGGGTCTATTTGTATTCTTCATACTTATAGACCGCGCAACTGAATAACAATTAAAAAGAAGAAATATGGCAATTTTAAATTTTCAAAAGCCCGATAAAGTAATAATGATTGAATCTACAGATTTTTCTGGTAGATTTGAATTCAGACCCTTAGAACCTGGGTTTGGTTTAACTGTAGGTAATGCTTTAAGAAGAGTATTATTATCTTCTTTAGAAGGATTTGCAATTACATCATTAAGAGTTGACGGAGTTGAACATGAGTTTTCTACTGTTCCTGGAGTAGTAGAAGATGTTACAGAAATTATCTTAAACTTAAAACAAGTACGTTTTAAGAAACAAATAGATGAAACTGATAGAGAAACTGTTTCTGTTTCAGTATCTGGTCAAGAGCAGTTTACTGCTGGAGACTTACAGAAATTTATCTCTGGTTTTCAAGTATTGAACCCAGATTTAGTAATCTGTAATATGGATAAATCTGTAAAATTAAATGCAGAAATTACCATTGAAAAAGGTAGAGGATTTGTACCTGCGGAAGAAAATAAAAAAGCTTCTGCACCAATAGGAACAATCTTTACTGATTCTATCTACACACCAATTAAGAATGTTAAGTATGCAATCGAAAATTTCCGTGTAGAGCAAAAAACGGATTATGAAAAATTAGTTTTCGATATCGATACTGATGGATCAATCAATCCTAAAGATGCATTAACAGAAGCTGCTAAAATTTTAATCCACCACTTTATGTTATTCTCTGATGAGCGTATCACTTTAGAGGCAGATGAAATTGCACAGACAGAAACATATGATGAAGAATCATTACACATGCGTCAGTTATTAAAAACTAGATTAATCGATATGGATTTATCTGTTAGAGCTTTAAATTGTTTAAAGGCTGCAGAAGTAGATACATTAGGAGATTTAGTTTCTTTTAACAAAAGTGATTTAATGAAATTTAGAAACTTTGGTAAAAAGTCATTAACAGAACTAGAAGAATTAGTTATTGTTAAAGGTTTAAGTTTTGGAATGGATTTAACAAAATACAAATTAGATAGAGATTAATTTTTCATATTTTGCTCCTCAAAATGAGTAGATGCAAGATGAAACAATAAAACAAAGGTCATGAGACACGGTAAAAAACACAATCATCTAGGAAGAACAACTTCGCACAGAAAAGCGATGTTAGCTAATATGTCTTGTTCTTTAATAGAACACAAACGTATTAATACAACAGTGGCAAAAGCAAAAGCTTTAAGAGTTTTTGTTGAACCATTAATTACAAAGTCTAAAAGTGATACAACCCACAATAGACGTATTGTATTTTCTTATTTACGTGATAAATATGCAGTTACAGAATTATTCAAAGAAATTTCTGTAAAAGTAGGAGACAGACCAGGAGGTTACCTTCGTATTATCAAATTAGGAAATCGTCAAGGAGATAATGCTCCTATGGCAATGGTAGAATTAGTTGATTACAACGAAATCTATAATCCTAATGGTAAAAAAGCAAAGAAAACTACTCGTAGAGGAAAAAGCAAAAAAGCTGATTCTGCACAAGTAGAAGGAACTGCAACAGAAGAAAAATCTGAAGAATAAAAAATGAAAATTTTTTAAAATATAAAAAAAGGGATAAACGTTTACGTTTATCCCTTTTTTTATATTTTTGCATTAACTAACACAACAACTATCAATGAAATATCAAACACGCAAAAGGGCTTTAGTTTTATTAGCAGATGGAACAATTTTTTACGGAAAATCTGTTGGAATTGAAGGCACTTCTACAGGAGAAATCTGTTTTAATACAGGTATGACAGGTTACCAAGAAATATTTACTGACCCATCTTACTTTGGTCAATTAATGGTTGCAACAAATGCACATATTGGTAATTATGGAGTTAATAATAAAGAAGTAGAATCTGATGGAATTAAAATATCAGGCTTAATTTGTAGAAATTTTAGCTTTAATCATTCAAGAGTAGATTCTGATGGTAATTTAAAAGATTGGTTTGCTGAACATAATTTGGTCGCTATTTCCGATGTTGATACAAGAGCATTAGTCGCTTATATTAGAGATAATGGAGCTATGAATGCAATTATTTCTACTGATGTAGATAATATTGATGCTTTAAAGAAACAATTGTCTGAAGTACCAAGTATGGAAGGTTTAGAATTGGCTTCTAAAGTATCAACTAAAGAACCTTATTTGGTAGGAGATGAAAATGCTGAAATTAAAATTTCTGCTTTGGATATCGGTATTAAAAAGAATATTTTAAGAAACTTAGCTAAAAGAGGAGCTTGTATTAAAGTTTTTCCATATAATTCATCTTTTGAAGATTTAGCATCTTTTAACCCTGACGGGTATTTTATTTCAAATGGTCCTGGTGATCCTGAACCATTAGTTGATGCACAACAAGTAGCTAAAGAAATTATAAAAAGAGATTTACCTTTATTTGGTATCTGTTTAGGACATCAAGTAATTGCGTTAGCAAACGGGATTTCTACTTATAAGATGCACAATGGTCATAGAGGTATAAACCATCCTGTTAAAAATTTATTAACTGGTAAAGGTGAAATCACTTCCCAAAATCATGGTTTTGCGATTAGTAGAGAAGAAACTGAAGCTAGTGAAAATGTTGAGATTACTCATGTACATTTAAATGATCATACTGTTGCAGGTATTCGTTTAAAAGACAAGAATACATTTTCTGTACAATATCATCCAGAAGCTAGTCCAGGACCACATGATTCTGAATATTTATTTGATCAATTTATAGAAAATATTAAAGGAGCAAAGTAATTTATATCGTAACTTAAGCTTTGTTGGTCGAATGTTTTTGGTCATTCATATATTCTTTAATGCTTAGTTATATTTAAAATACTATCTTTGAATGGTGATGTAAAAATCACATTCTTTTTCATAGCAATTTCCCACTCATTCTGTGAGTGGGTTTTTTTATTTACCCAAATTATTCTTAGCAAACGTTTTCGTAATTAATCTAAGACAAACTATAAAATGCCTTAGACATTTCGTAATTTAGCAATCGTAACTAGAAGATTTAAAATTAATTAAAACATAATAAAATGAGTATTATAATCAGCGTTCACGCACGTCAAATTTTTGATTCAAGAGGTAACCCAACAGTAGAAGTAGATGTAACTACAGAAAATGGTATTTTAGGTAGAGCAGCAGTTCCTTCTGGGGCTTCTACAGGAGAACATGAAGCTGTTGAATTACGTGATGGTGGTAAAGATTACATGGGAAAAGGTGTTTTAACAGCAGTAAGTAATGTAAACAACATTATTGCAGCTGAGTTATTAGGAACATCTGTTTTCGAACAAAATGCAATTGATCAATTAATGATTGATTTAGATGGTACTCCAAACAAATCTAAATTAGGAGCTAATGCTATTTTAGGAGTTTCTTTAGCTGCTGCTAAAGCTGCTGCTAACGAGTTAGGTATGCCTTTATACAGATATGTTGGTGGTGTTTCTGCTAATACGTTACCATTACCAATGATGAACATCATTAATGGTGGTTCTCACTCAGATGCACCTATTGCGTTTCAAGAATTTATGATAATGCCAGTAAAAGCAAAAACATTTTCTGAAGCAATGAAAATGGGATCTGAAATTTTTCATAACTTAAAGAAAGTTTTACACGACAGAAACTTATCAACAGCTGTTGGTGATGAAGGTGGATTTGCACCTAATTTAGCAGGAGGAACTGAAGATGCTTTAGAAACTATCGAATTAGCAGTTAAAAATGCTGGTTATTCTTTTGGTGATGAGATTAAAATCGCTTTAGATTGTGCTGCTGCAGAATTTTTTGTTGATGGTAAATACGATTACACTAAATTTGAAGGAGAAACAGGTAAGATTAGAACTAGTAAAGAACAAGCAGATTATTTAGCTGAATTAGCTGGTAAATACCCTATTATTTCTATTGAAGATGGAATGGATGAGAATGACTGGGAAGGAACTAAGTATTTAACTGAGTTAATTGGTGATAAAGTACAATTAGTTGGTGATGATTTATTTGTTACTAACGTGGAGCGTTTAGCAAGAGGGATTAAAGAAGGTATTGCAAACTCAATCTTAATTAAAGTAAACCAAATTGGTAGTTTAACAGAAACTATTGCAGCTGTTAATATGGCTAAAAATGCTGGTTATACTTCAGTTATGTCTCATAGATCTGGTGAAACAGAAGATAATACTATTGCAGATTTAGCAGTAGCTTTAAACTGTGGTCAAATTAAAACAGGTTCTGCTTCTCGTTCTGATAGAATGGCAAAATACAATCAATTATTACGTATTGAAGAAGAATTAGGAGAAACAGCTTATTTTCCAGGAGAAAATGCATTTAATATCTAAGAAAAATTCTTTCTTAAAAACAAAACCTCATAAGAAATTATGAGGTTTTTTTTATGGAATTCATACATAAATTAAGGTTATCTTAATATATCTAAAATCTATTAGAACAACCTTTCAAAATACTGTAAAATATCTTATCTTCGTAGCACTAAACAACACGAAAAAACCATCACCAAATGTCAGATACGGCTAAATTAATAATAGGAGATAAATCTTACGAATTTCCACTAGTAAAAGGAACAGAAAATGAAGTTGCCATTAATATTAAAACATTAAGAGCAGCAACAAATGGAGTGATAACTATTGACCCTGGTTATAAAAATACTGGTTCTTGTGAAAGTGCTATTACTTTTTTAGACGGAGAAAAAGGAATTTTACGATATAGAGGTTATTCTATTGAAGAATTAGCTAAAAAAGCAGATTTTTTAGAAGTATCTTATGCTTTAATATTTGGAGATTTACCTAATGAAAAACAATTAGATAAATTTAAGAAAGATATTAAGGATCATTCATTGGTAGATGATGATGTTAGAAAAATTTTGGAAGCATTTCCAAAGACAGCACATCCAATGGGAGTTTTGTCTTCATTAACGAGTGCTTTAACAGCTTTTAATCCAGCTTTTGTTAATATTCACTCTGAAGAAGACATGTATCAAGCTGTCGTTAGAATTTTGGGTAAATTTCCAATATTAGTTGGTTGGACAATGCGTAAGAAAAAAGGATTACACTTAAATTATGGAAGAAAATCTTTAAGTTATGTAGAAAACCTTATGTACTTAATGTTTAAACAGCCTAATGAAGATTTTGAAATGAATCCTGTCATTAAAAATGCATTAGATAAATTATTAATTTTGCATGCAGATCACGAACAAAACTGTTCTACATCTACTGTAAGAATAGTAGGTTCTTCTCATGCAGGTTTATTTGCTTCTCTTTCTGCAGGAATTTCTGCACTTTGGGGACCATTACATGGTGGAGCAAATCAAGCCGTTTTAGAAATGTTAGAAGCTATTAAAGCTGACGGTGGAGATACTAAGAAATACATGGCTAAAGCGAAGGATAAAAATGATCCTTTCCGTTTAATGGGATTTGGACATAGAGTTTATAAAAATTTCGACCCTAGAGCTAAAATTATTAAGGCAGCAGCAGATGAAGTTTTAAATGACTTAGGTGTTGATGATCCTATTTTAGAAATAGCAAGAGGATTAGAAAAAGAAGCATTAAGTGATCCTTATTTTGTTGAAAGAAAATTATATCCTAATGTAGATTTCTATTCAGGTATTATATACAGAGCTATGGGGATTCCTGTAGAAATGTTTACTGTAATGTTTGCTTTAGGACGTTTACCTGGTTGGATTGCACAATGGAAAGAAATGCGTCTTAACAATGAGCCAATTGGTAGACCACGTCAAATTTATACAGGAGAAAATTATAGAGAATTTACAGAGTTAAATAAAAGATAATTTTTATTATATTTACAAAAAAAACAAAGCTTCATAATTTTATGAAGCTTTTTTTATCCCTACATATATGTTAAAACTAAATATTAAAAACGAAACTTCAAGATTAAGAGCCGTAATTTTAGGAACAGCACAAAGTAATGGAAGTGTTCCTAAAGTAGAAGATTGTTACGACCCTAAGAGTGTTGAGCATGTTTTATCTGGTACGTATCCTAAAGAGGAAGATATGATTTTAGAAATGGAAGCTTTAGCTGCCGTTTTTAAAAAATATAATGTTCAGGTTTTTAGACCAGAAGTAATTGAGAATTATAATCAAATATTTTCTAGAGATATTGCTTTTGTAATTGATGACATCTTTATTGAAGCTAATATTCTTCCTGATAGAGAAAGGGAATATAAAGCTCTAGGAGAAATAATTTATCAAATAGATCCAGAAAAGGTTGTTGTTTTACCAGAAGAATGTCATGTAGAAGGTGGTGATGTTATGCCTTGGAATGATTATCTTTTTATTGGAACTTATTCTGGTAGTGATTATGCAGATTATATAACTGCACGTACAAATATTGATGCAGTAATTGCTTTACAAGAATTATTTCCTAATAAAAAAGTTAAGTCTTTTGAATTAAGAAAATCGAATACGAATGCAAAAGAAAACGCATTGCATTTAGATTGTTGTTTTCAGCCTATAGGAAAAGATAAAGCAATTCTTCATAAAAACGGTTTTTTAGTTGAAAGTGAATATGAATGGCTGGTTAATTTCTTCGGAAAAGAAAATGTTTTTGAAATTACGAAAGAAGAAATGTACAATATGAATAGTAACGTTTTTTCAATTTCTGAGGAAGTTATCATTTCAGAAAAAAACTTTATTAGATTAAACACATGGTTAAGAAATAATGGCTTTACTGTAGAAGAAGTTCCTTATGCTGAAATAGCCAAACAAGAAGGTTTATTACGCTGTTCTACTTTACCATTGATAAGAGATTAAGTTCGGTTTTTTGCCTTTCTTATTAGTGAAAATGTTAAATTATTTTTTTTGTAAGTAGCTTTTATAATAAATAAAGTCTCTAAATAATAAGTTGTCTGTAACTTTTTATTTAGAGATTTTAAATTTTAAGATTGTCTGATAGATTTAATTATTCTAATAATAAAGCATAACTAACAACGCTTATCATCAATCATAAAAAAAACTATTCATCAATCCATCCTATGATCGCATTGGCTACAAAACGAGGTTCTGGGGGCAATGAATAAATGTCTTTTTCATAATTTTTATTATAAGGTGAAATATTCATAATCGTATCATCTACAACTAAAGTGCTACTTCCTCCAGGATCAAATCCCATCGCTTTTTCCATTCCGTATTTTAAAAGAATGTCTACCATGTCAAAATGTGTCGCTCCCACCGATTCTCTTATTCGACCGTTTACCATAAGTACCATAAGTTTACCTTCTTTTGTAATACCAACCGCTATTTTAGGTCCACGCATATCTGTAAAATCTAATCTAGCTGCTTGTGTTTTAATTGAGTTAGATGTTTTCCAGCCTTCATTCTCCATATTTAAAATTTGTTTTCCACCATCAATTAGCATTGGTCCAGCTTCAATTGCATATGATATTTCATTCCAATTATAAGGATTGGTTTCGGGTTCTAATAACTGAATATCTAATGGAATTCCTTCTGCAAAAACATCTTTAGAAAACAAAGAAGAAGGTATCGATAACGTGATTCCTACCGGTATAACAGGCACCGTTTCATTTACTTTCGTATTAATAATTTGCTTTACTGTATTTCCTGCTATTCTTATAATAACATTTCCATTTCCTTTTATGGTTTCTTCGGTATAAGATAAGTCATAAAAACAAGGTTCTGTAATACTATGTTTATTATAGTAACTAGAAGAAAATACTAGATTTTTTTGTTTACTTTTTATAATAAACCCTGCTTTGCTGTTTACTTTTCTGATATCTACATCACCATTTTTATAGATAATAAAAGCAGGTTTGTTAAAAAGTGGTGGACAAAAGACTTTATTATTCATAATTAATAATCCTAAAGGAGACCCAATGTACGTTTCTGGCAAACCTAGTTTTCCAACCAATTCAGGATTTAAGATATAACCACCATTCCAAGCTAATTCAATTTTATTAGGATTTTTGCTTTTCTTTTGATATTCCTTGATGAGTGCAGGGACATTTTTAGGTTCTTTATTGGCAATATGTGCTGCAAACTTCCATTTGTGTTGCTTGGTGTCAATTTCGGCTAATACACCGCTCCAAGGTAATCCATCTTCATAGACGCCTCCAGCAAAGGATGATTTTACTTTTTCTA
This sequence comes from Polaribacter sp. SA4-12, assembly GCF_002163675.1. Classification (NCBI taxonomy): domain Bacteria; kingdom Pseudomonadati; phylum Bacteroidota; class Flavobacteriia; order Flavobacteriales; family Flavobacteriaceae; genus Polaribacter; species Polaribacter sp. SA4-12. The sequence continues at coordinate 3,928,368 of NZ_CP019334.1, forward strand.
CAGTTTTGGTTTCTTTTAAACTGTCATTTATTTGTTCTAATAGCTTCGCGATAGGAGTTCCGTTTTCAATAGCATCTTTAGAAATAAGTTGCAATAATTTTTTTTCTCCAAGTTTGTCTTTAAGTGTTTTGCATAAATCACTTTTTAAAACTGTATCAAAATCTTTAGCAGTTTGAATAGGAGTTGGAAAAGCTAATGTAGTTCTTACTGCTGCTGGTACAAACTGAATAAATCCACTATCTTTTGGGATTCCCATTATTTTGGAAGTCATTGTATGTAATACTTTTCCAATATGAAAATGATCTATTTCTATAATATCAGTCATCATTGCGGCATACTCGCCATTGGTGATTATAAAACCATTTGCTTCCTTAATATCTCGTAAAATCTTAATAGCTTTTTCTCCCATTTGCGGGAAATGGACACCTTCTGACCATTGTTTCGTTTCTATGATTTGAACAACACCAGTTTTAAATAATAAACCTAATTCTGGCTCTTTTCCACTTTCTAAATATTCTTTAATATTGGCATTGGAAAACCATTTTGTAATTCTTGGCTCGTGAATAAATATATAGATTTTTTCTAATTCTTGTACTTTATCTTTAAGTACTTCCTCCGTAAGTTCTTCTTCAATTTTAAGTTTTAGTTGGGCACGAATAGGTTGTAATACAAAATATTCTAACTCATGTTTAATGTATCGCCCAGGGAAATATCCTTTTGGAACATTGTTTTTTAATTTTTCTGTTAAAATTTTTCTATCATCAATTCCTAAAAACTTACTATTTGTCAATTGAAATAATGCCAATTCCCAATCAGCAAAAAATTGTGGTGCCAAGGTTAAATCGGGTAGATGTTCTGGTTTAAAAACATCGCTATAAATCATATTTACCAAACCTGTTACTTCTTGATATGTAAATTGTTGATAAGCAAATTTCTTTTTATTTCTATGTCTGTATGATAAGGCATGATCATGTCTTATTGTAAGCTCTCCATCAACATGTTTAAAAATATCATCAATGGCATTATAATAAGTATGTATAAGTTCTAAATCGGTGTTTACCAAGTCTGGAATATCATTTTCCATCATTCTGGCATAATTCATTACTTTTCCTTTTATGAGTTGTTCTTCTACTCTAAAAAAACTTGGATCAATCAAAGATTTTAAATAGGTCATAAATGCCAATCTTCCATAACCGGGTAAATAATGTCTCGTTTTTTTATTAAGAATAGCATGTAAATCTTCATTTTCGAAATTTACCATGTTTTTGTATTCTTCTAATAAACTAACCACTTGTGAGTTCACTTCATTAGAAATAGCCCCTAATTGCAAATGCATTCTTCCTAGAATATATTGCATGTTTTTTTGTAGCGCTTCTATACTGTAACGTTTATTTATAACGCTTCTGTTATGTGTAACATCTACCATTCTGTTTTGAGGATAAAACACGTGATCACATATTTTTTCAGCCAATTGTTTCGGAACTTTAGAACCTTTAAATTCTAAAACATTTAAACGTAAAGATGCATCTAAATGGCGACCGATAACTTCATCATAAACTTCTCTTGGCTCGTATTGTCTACAAAATATTGGAGTTCCACAAGCTGCAGCTTCTATAATTGGCAAACCTCTTCCTTCGGTCTGACTTGGTAATAAAATTAAAGAAGCAACATCATATAGTTGCTCAATATCTAATGGTTTTTTGTGTTTTTTCTTAAAATCATTTTTATCAAATTCACTAAATAAAAATCCAAGTAGTACTCTGGATTTGAATTCCTTTGGAAGGTCTTTTAGGAAGTTTTTAAAGTCTTTTTTTAAGTCGTGATAATAATTCTGTTGACCATGAGGAATAGGTCCTGAAACAATTAAAGAAAGTTTTAATTGTGGATTTGTAAGAAATTTTTCTGCAAATGAATCGTAAGAAAATAAGCGTTTAATAAGTTTAAAATTTAGCTCAATAGATTTTCTGCTGATAACTCGTGTTGGTTGTAAAAAAACAATGTTATTATTTACAAAATCAAAATTTTGAACGGTTTTGTAACCAAACAATATAGGTTTTAATGATCGTTCACTTGTAGTATGATCTGCAACTTTGTGTACGGTTATTGTCTCTTTTTTATTTGCAAAAATAGTAGAAACTTGCATAAACGCTTTGATAATATCACGCTTACTCATTTGGTGCATTTTGGTATCTACCGCTGTTCCTAACAAAGCAACATTTGCAGGATTATGACCATTGATATCTATCAGGTGGTTTTGTTGAATTTTATTGATGTTTACATTCATCCAAGAACGACTTTCCCATGGATATATCGTTTCAATAAGAGAGAAGAATTCACCAACATGTGCATTGTGAAAAAAGAAATCTCTTGGTCCTTTTTTGAGACCTTTCTGTTTAATATCTACGGTTCTATTACCACCTTCCCAATAAAAATCATGGTTATTATTAATAACTGGAATTCCTAAATATTCAGAAATTAGAACAGTAGCCAAAGCCAAAGAAACATTACCTGGGTTGGAACAAACGTTGATTAAATACAAGACAGAAATATCATTTTCTTCAATATAACTTCCTAATTTTTCTACAAGAACTAACACTTCTTTCCAAAACTTACCAATAAGATTATTGTACTCGGTACTACCGCGTTCCATTTTAATTCTAAAAAAATCATCGTATAATGGCCACGCATCAAAAGCTTCCATTTCTGGGATTACTTTTCTAAAGGCATCTTTTGGAATTAGCTCATCGGCTTCTTGCTTTATATCCCCAGCTACAAAATGAATGGGAATATTGGGATAAAGACTCTTAAAAGTCTTGGCGTATTTTTCAGTTTCGACTGTAATACCATCTATAGTAAAGTAAAAAGTTAAAAAAGCGATTCCTCCTTTTTCTAATTGCGTATCGAAGGATTTCTTATCTCCTTTAAAAGCCGATTTGGAACTTTGTTCTTTAAATTTATCAATAAATAGTCCTAAATCAAACCAAGTATTTATTTTTTCATTTTTTAGTTCTTTTAATATGTTTGAAATTTTTGCTCTTTTTGTATTCGTCATTTAAAGTTTTTGAAATTCTTACTGTTTTAATTGTTCTTTAGTTTCTTAAAATGTAAATAGGCTAGTTAATTTTTCTTCAAGTACATCATATGAGAAATATTTTTTACCAAGGTTAAAGTTATATTCTCCAATTTCTAAACATAATTTTGGATTATAAATGATGTTGGACATTTGTTTTATCTTTTCATTCGTTAGAATACCGTCTTCCGTCATAACGGTTTCAAAACCTTTATTACCGATGTCTTGCATGTATACAGGTTTGTAATTATTTACAAATATTGGTTTTTTTGCAAGTACAGATTCTACAAAAGCATTTCCAAAACCTTCGTAAGTACTAAAATAAGTACACGCTCTACCGTGTGCATAAACATCCGATAGATCTTTATGGTCTAATACTTTGTGTGCTGCAAATATTACTTGATTGGATAGATTCAAATCGTGAATTTGATCGATCAACTCATTATAATATTCTTTGTTTTCATCATCATTATTATTTCCAGTAATAACCAATTTTAGTTTCTTATCATCTAGTTTGTCAATTAATGAAATAGCAGTTTCAATACCTTTACGTCTTACAATACGTGTAACTTGTAATAATGCAATTTCATCTTCTGTAACTCCTATATCTCTAAGGAAGAATTGGTTTTCTGGAGTTGGAACACCATAAACACGATTAAAATCCATAACATTGGGTACCAAAGTAGCATCAATATTAAACCTGTTTTTAAACGTTTCTACTCCAAAAGTATTAATGACAGCGTGTTTTACATTTGGCAGTAACAATGGAAAGTTATCATCTACATATTGGTTGATTTCTGGGTGAACCGAAACATAACGTTCACCGCGTTCCCAATGAAAATCATGATCGTGTGTTACAATAGGTAAATCAGTTTCTAAAATCAGTTTTTTAATTGCAACTCCCATGGATAAATGACAGGGTAATGCTGAAGCATTTTCTGAAAGTATAGCTTCAATTTTTTTATCCGAAACCCATTGCAACATTGCTTGGTAAATTATGTTAGAAGCATTTTCAACATGCTCTAGTAATGGTTCTGGGTCTTTATCGGGTTCGTAAAATGCTTTACGCTGTCCCCATTCAGCTTCCACCGAAAAAAAAGATAAAGCTGGATAAAGATAGTGATGTTCATAATCCATGTTCCAAGACTCAAATTCTCCGGACATTATAAACACTTCATGACCTAGTTTTTTTAATATATCAATCCATTTTTCTGTTTCAAGCGCTACACCATCAACACCGCCTATTCTTCCAATAATAATACCTATTCGCATATAAATTATATAAAGTTCGTATGAGATAAATATACGTTTTTGCGTAAAACTTAAAAGAATTCGAAAGGTTTTGTTTTAAAAATTATCAAATTATCAAATTTGTTGATATTTTGTTGGTAATCGTTAAATTCATTATGACTATAATGCTAAATCTATAACTTGAAAATTACGCTAATCAAAAAAATCGTTTTTTTATCTTTTTTTAAATACAATTTTAAGGTCTGAAATAGCAATTACAACTCTTTTCTAAAACTAGTTTATTTATAGCCAAATTTTGTTGCATTGCTATGTTTTAATTGTTCTGGGAGTGATTATGTAGATGACTTAATTACTCTTATACCAAAGCCAAAAGGAGCAACGCCTATCATCAATCAAAAAACTTAAGAGTATCATTTTTTTTGTAAATAGCTACAAATCAAATGTTCTGAGCAGACAGAAAAAATATCTGAATTTAAAATCTAAAAAATATTTTTTCACCACATTCTTTTAGCTACATTTACATACATTTATTGTTTAATATTGTAGCTGTATGACTAATTTATCAAAAAACATAAAACATTTAAGAGCTCTTAAAAAGCTAACGCAAGAATCTTTGGCGGAAAAATTATTGGTTACAAGATCAAGAATAAGTTCTTATGAAGAGAATAGATCTTCGCCTACAATAGACTTTCTAATTGACTTTTCTGACTATTTCAAAATTCAGATTGACATTCTTATCAGAAATGATTTAACAAAAGCTACAGACGCTTCTTTTATAGAAGTTGGTAATAAAAGAGTGTTGTTTCCAATAACTGTAGATAGTGATAATGAAAATTTAATAGAAGTTGTACCTGCAAAAGCATCAGCAGGTTATCTGTTAGGTTATGATGATCCTGAGTATATTGAGCAATTAGAAAAAATTAAACTTCCTTTTTTACCAACGGGAAAACATAGGGCATTCCCAATAAAAGGTGATTCTATGTTACCTATGAAAGATGGTTCTTACTTGGTAGCAGAATTTGTAGAGGATATTAAAAATGCAAAAAGTGGTCATTCTTATATTGTTGTAACTAAAGATGATGGAATGACATACAAAAGAGTGCATAATCAAGTAGAGGAGAAGCAATCCTTTTTATTAAAGCCAGATAACCCAACTTATCATCCTTATGAAGTGCCAATCTCTGAAGTATTAGAATTATGGAAATTTACCTGTAGTATTAATACTCAAGAATATGAAGAACATGAATTAAAGTTGAGTAGTATAATTAGTATGTTTAATGATTTAGGAGTGGAATTAGAAGCTTTAAAGAAAGTTGTTTTGTAGATTAGTTAATTTAAATAGAAGTCTTTAAAAGGGAATAAAAAAGCACTAGTATTTTAATTGTTTATCATTTAAGATAAATACGAATTAACGAATATCTAGAACTTAGTGTATAAAACCATATTTTAGCACATAAAAAAAACCGAGCAAATTGCTCAGTTTTTTTTATGTGCTAAAAGGAAAATTATTTTTCCTCTTTTGTTTTGATATTATCAAGATATTCTTGAAAACGTTTTCCATAATCAGATGTTTTAACTTTATCTGATAAAGAACTATTTACAGTATCTAACATTTTTAAACTTGCATCATACATTTCTGTAAGTGCAATATATGGAGCTACTTCAGTATCTGAATTTGTAATTGCAAAATTAGTAGTAAATAAAACTCTTCTTCTAGCTAGTTTTTTATAATCCTTTTCTAATTGAAAAACCAATGCTTCGTCATTCGCTTTCTTTGCATCAAAATCTTTTTTGATAAACTCTAAACGCTCATTCTGAAATTTTCTTTTAATTTTATTGTATTTATCTAAAATTTCTTGATTTTTTGATCCAGAAATTTCTGGAGAATAACCAAAATTTTCAACTTTATCATTAATGGTAATTGTTCCTTTTTCACCAAAAAATAAAATTCTTTTGTTAGTTGTATTTCCATCAAAAGTTAAATAATATAGTACAGGAGAATCTACATCATCAGTTAATGTAAATTTATCATCACCTAATAAAGCAATTGAATCTACAGAAACCAAAACTGTATCCTGCATTTTTTGTAGGTATAAAGTTCCTTTTTTTAATCCTTTAATTGTTCCTTGAACAATCATATTTCCTTCTTTTTTAGAATTGCAAGCAATTACTAAAATTGATAATGCTACAATAGCAATAATTTTCTTCATGTAAACTATAATTTTCGTGTGCAAATATGCTGATTTTTATTTAAAGTGTAGCTGATAATTCTAATAAAATGGTACATAGAATTGCTCCTACAGTCCCTATAGCATAACCAAAAACGGCTAATAAAACACCCACAGTTGCTAAAGATGGATGAAAAGCTTGTGCTACAATTGGTGCAGAAGCTGCTCCACCAACATTTGCCTGACTACCTACAGCTAAGAAAAAATACGGAGCTTTAATTAGTTTGGCAACTAAAATTAATAATCCTGCATGTATTGTCATCCAAACAAGACCAATAGCAATTAAACCTAAATTGTCAAAAATCATTGCTAAATCCATTTTCATACCAATAGTTGCTACCAAAACGTAAATAAAGATACTCCCTAATTTACTAGCACCTGCACCTTCATAATTCTTTGCTTTTGTAAACGATAAAATAATAGCTACAATTGTAGAAATACTAATCAACCAGAAGAAACCAGAACCTAAAAAGGTAAAGATATTTCTCCAAGTTCCTGATTCAATACCAGCAACTAAATTCTCGAAAAACGTACTTAAATGTAATGCTGCGAAATGCCCAAAACCAACGGTACCAAATGCTATTGCTAACATAATCATCAAATCGGTTAATGAAGGGTTTCTTTTTGTTTTTTGAGAAAAGGCAGATACTTTTTTCTTTAAATCTTCAATAGCAGAAGTGTCAGCACCAAGCCATTTATCAATTTTATCTTTTTTACCAATTCCTATTAATAAAATAGCCATCCAAATATTAGCAACAACGATATCAACAAATACCATTCCTCCATATTTTTGAGGATTGTATTGATAAATTTCTAACATAGCAGTTTGGTTTGCTCCACCACCAATCCAACTTCCTGCAAGTGTAGAAAGCCCTCTCCAAACAGCATCAAAATCTGCTCCACCAACTGTTTCTGGTGAGAAAATTGAAATTAATAAAATAGCAATCGGACCACCAATTATAATTCCTACAGTTCCTGTAAAAAACATAATTAAAGCCTTAGAACCTAAGTTAAAAATAGCTTTTAAATCAATACTTAAAGTCATTAAGACTAATGCTGCGGGTAATAAAAAACGACTAGAAACATAATAAAGCTGCGATTCACCGTGTACAGTTTCTCCAGCAGTATTTATCGTTTCCCATTCTGGGGATATAATTCCTGCTGTTGTAAAAATTGCAGGTATTAAATACGCCATAAATAAACCAGGAACAATTTTGTGAAATTTTTGCCAGAAACCACTGGTTTTGCTTTCTGTATAGAAAACGAATCCGAGTGATAACATTAAAATCCCAAAAACTATTGCATCATTTGTAATAATAGGTGCTGTCATATTTATATTGTTTTTTTAGTAAAATCTGTGTTTAAAATTATGCCTAGTTATAATTTATGAAGACCATTTTTAGATAATTTTGTGTAAAAATAGCCTAATTTTTAGTTTTAATTTCTCATAGTTTTAATCATCTTTATAAAAGGTAGTTTTTTTTAATAAATGATTAGAATTGTATTTACATTTTATTCGTTGATACTATAAATTGTAGTTTCTTTAAATGGTGAAATTTTAATTTTTTCAACATGTAGTCTATAGGTTTTCCAATCTGATTTGTAAAAAGTATTTGTTTGCTCTAAAGCTTTTTTTAACTCCTCTTTAAATTGATTTATTAATGTCTTTTCAGTAGAAGTTTGTTCACTAAATCTAGAACCAACATAACGTCTTGCTAAAGAAAAACGTTGGTTAACTGTAATTTCTGGATTTCTAGTGATTCCTTGTCTTTTATCAACCTTACCTAAATAAAGAGCAATTAAATCATCAATTTTTTTAATAATGTCTGTTGATGACTTTATCTCGCTTTTATACTTCTCTTTTTCTTCTTTAGATAATTCAGCTTTTATAGAAGTGGCTATATTTTTACTTTCAACTAATTGTTTTACAATGCTCGCTATTTTCTCTTGCTGTTTTTCAAGTTCTTTGCTAGCATTATATTTCTGATTAATTGCAGTTTCTGAAATCTGTAACCTTGGGTCAAACTCAACTTTAATATTTTGTTCAGAAATAGCATCACCAAAAGTCATCTTCAATTTATATGTTCCAGGTTTTACAGTAACTCCAGAAGGCTCTTTTCTCGATTTTCTAATAGTTCTAGACGCTCTTGCAACTCCTCTTTCTCTTAAAGACCAAGTTGTTTTGTGAATTCCGTTTTCTTTAGGTGTTTTAAATTTTAGAGTTCTAATCTTTTTCAAACCGTCAAAAATTTCAAGTTTAATAGAATCGTATTTAATTTTATTTATTTTAGAGTTATTAGTGTCTTGTTTCTTGTCTCCTTTTTCTTTTATTTCATCTTCAGGTTTATTTATATAATAAGAAATAATTGCACCTCTTTTTCTGTTCTCTCCTTGGTAAATTGCATCTGCTCCAAATCTACTTCCAGTTGGTTGTTGTGTTGCTGCTTGATAGGCTATTGGAGGTTCAAACAACTCTAATTGTTTAGAAGCAATATTACCATTCGCAATAGTTCTTAAAGGCTTAATATCATCTAAAACCCAAGCAGCTCTACCAAAAGTTCCAATAATTAAATCATTTTCTCTTGGATGAATTACTAAATCTTTAACAGGAACTGTAGGAAAACCATTCGTCCACTTTGTCCATTTTTCTCCTGAATTTATAGAAATGTATAAACCATCATCTGTTCCTAAGAATAGTAAGTTTTTATTGATTGGGTCTTCTATAATACACAGAGCATAACTTTGTAAATCGTTCTCATCTACAATGCGTTGCCAAGATTTACCATAATTTTTTGTTCTGTATGCATAAGGCGTATAATTAAAACGTCTGTAATCATTAGCGACTAATAAAGCTTCACCTTTGTTTTTGTTTGATGCTTTTATCTGAGTAATCCAACTATTAGCAGGTAAATCTTTTATGTTTTTAGCAACATTAGTCCAACTAGTACCGCCGTTTTTAGTGATGTGAACTTGTCCATCATCTGTTGCAGCCCATAAAACATCTTTCTCTAAAACTGTCGGTTCAATTACTAAAATAGTACAATGATTTTCCGCTCCTGTTGCATCCATCGTTAAACCACCACTTTCTGCTTGTTTTAATTTTTCTGGATTATTGGTTGATAAATCAGGTGAAATAACATTCCAAGTTAAACCTTTATCAGTAGATTTATGTACAAACTGACTTCCGAAATATAGAGTAGAATTATCAAAAGGATCTATGTTAATTGCAGCATTCCAATTGAAACGTAATTTTACATTCGCATCTTTATGAGTTGGTTTTACACCGTAATTATTTCCTGTTTTATAATCGTAACGAGAAACAAAACCTTGCTGACTCATTGACCATCCATATCTTGAGTCGTCTTTATCTGGAATCACATCAAAACCATCGCCAAAACTAATTTCTTGCCAGTAAGAATTACGAATTCCTTGTGTTTTCCAAACATAAGCAGGACCTCTCCAAGAACCATTATCTTGCATTCCTCCATAAACGTTATAAGGATATTCATTATCCACATTTATGTGATAAAATTGTGCCACAGGAATGTTACCAATAAAACGCCAAGATTTACCACCGTCTTTTGTAATATTCAATCCACCGTCATTTCCATCAATCATAAATTTACCATTTGTTGGATGAATCCACCAAGCATGATGATCTGGATGCACTCCATTATTTGCATTATAAGCAGGCATTAATTGTTTGAAGTTTTTTCCGCCATCTTGAGAAACATTTATATAGGTAAAAACGGTATATAATCTATTTTCATTCTGTGGATCTACATAAATTTCTGAATAATAAAAAGGACGATTTCCAATACCGGGTTTGTCATTTATTTTTTGCCATTTAAAACCACCATCTTCACTTTTGTAAAGTGCATTTTTCTTAGCTTCAACCAAAGCATAAATTATTTCAGGATTATTGGGCGCAATTGCAACTCCAATTCTACCTAATTCACCTTTAGGAAAACCTTCTTTTTCTGTTATTTGTTTCCAATTTTCTCCTCCATTATGTGTAATGTATAAGCCACTTCCTGTTCCGCCAGATTTAAAAAACCAAGGATCACGTTTGTGTTCCCACATTGTAGCAATTAATTTATTAGGATTTGTTGGATCCATAATTAAATCTGCAGCTCCAGATTTTATGTTTGTAAATAATATTTGTTTCCAAGATTTTCCACCATCAACAGTTTTATAAACACCACGTTCTTTATGCTCTCCCCAAGGAGAACCAATTGCGGCAACATACACAATATTAGGATTTGTTGGATCGATAATTACACGATGAATATGGCGTGTTTTTTCTAATCCCATCGATTGCCAAGTTTTACCAGCATCTAAAGATTTATAAATACCAAAACCACCATTTAAACTATTTCGTGGGTTTCCTTCACCAGTTCCTGCCCAAATTACACTTGGGTTTGATTGCTGAATTTCAACAGCACCAATAGAGGCTGTTAACTCTTTTTCGAAAATAGGTTTCCAAGTTGTTCCACCAGAAGTAGATTTCCAAATTCCACCTGAAGCTGTGCCAACATACATAATTTCAGGATTACTTTCTACAACATCTATAGAAGTTACACGACCAGACATTCCTCCAGGACCAATATTTCTTGGTTTCATGTTTTTTACCAAATCCATAGAAAGTTCTTGAGAAAAGAGTAGGGAAGTAGCACCTAAAAAAAGGAGTGTGAATAGTTTTTTCATAGTATGAGTTTTGTTGAATTAAGTTTGATGCGAACAAGATACAAAATAGAAAACGCTCAATAAAAATTGAGCGTTTTTTAACAGTTTTGTTGCTATTGTTTTACAAAGAAGAAGAAGATATTATTAAATAAAAATTGGATTTAATTTCTATAATTGCTGCCTATTGAATTACTGAAAACTAAGAACTTTTTTATTCTTCTTTCTTTTTAGGCTCTCTTTTTGCATTTTTAAGAGCTTGCATAAGCATCCATTCGATTTGTCCGTTTGTAGAACGGAATTCGTCTGCAGCCCATTTTTCAATAGCTTTTATCATGTCTTCATTAACTCGCAATGCGAAAGCTTTTTTCTTTGCCATGTTGTGATTACAAAAATGAGATTATTAAATTAAAAATAATCATTATAATATATGTTACAATTTTAATCATTTTGAATTTTATTTTTATAAGTATTTAAAACACTTATAGCTTCTTCTTTTTTTTGTGTTCCTATTAATAATTTCTCGCCATTCTTTAGAATTAATTGAATGCCAATATTACCAGAAACATTTATTGCTTTTTCTCTTCCTTTATTAAAGAAAAAGCCACCTTTTAATCCCCATCCACCAAATTCACTAATAGGTAAATACGTTCTAATTCCTGCTTTATAAATTTCATTCCATGGAATTAATTTCATTGAAAAATGAAAAGGAAAAAATTGATAATGAATTCCTTTATCATCAATTCTAGTTGTTAGTTTAAAGAAAAACAGCATTGAAATTGAAACAATAATAACTACAATTGTAACGATTAACTCTTTAGTAGAAATAGTTGCATTCTCTTTTAAGTATTTTTGTACAATCGTCACTATTGGAATAATTGTACAAATAGCCAATACTATAATCAACCAAGTTTGTTTAAAACGTTGTTCTTCTTTAAAAACTTTCATTTTATCTGTTTTTTTCTCTTTCAAAAACAATTCTAGTAGAGTTTTCTGCCATGTGTTTTAAAACCCAACCTTCTCTAGCGTGTTGGTTTAATGTGTCTTCAAGTTTTTCATTGTTTCTTGTCAACCCCATTTTCCAATTTATTACTTTATATTCTTTCATAATCTTAAAAATTAATGACTTAAAGTTCCTGTATTTAACACTGGTGAAGCTTCTTTGTCTCCACATAAAATAACCATTAAATTACTTACCATGGCAGCTTTACGCTCATCATCTAAATCAACAATATTTTTTTTGCTTAATTCTGCTAAAGCCATTTCTACCATACTAACCGCACCTTCTACAATTTTATGTCTTGCTGCAACTATTGCTGTAGCTTGTTGTCTTTTTAACATGGCAGAAGCAATTTCTTGTGCATAGGCTAAATAACCTATTCTTGCTTCTAAAACTTCAATACCTGCAATAGATAAACGCTCGTCAATTTCTTTTTCTAAAGCTTCAGAAACTTCGTTTACACTAGAACGTAAAGTAATATCTTCTGTATGGCCTTCATCAGCAAAATTATCATAAGGATACATACTTGCTAGTTTTCTAACAGCAGCATCCGTTTGTACGCGAACAAAGTTTTCATAATTATCAACATCAAAAGCAGCTTTGTAAGTATCAGTAACTCTCCAAACTAAAATAGTAGAAATCATTACTGGGTTTCCTAATTTATCATTCACCTTTAAACGTTCACTATCAAAATTACTTGCTCTTAATGATATTGTTTTTTTTCTGAATAATGGATTTGCCCAATACAAGCCATTATCTTTTATAGTACCTTCATATTTACCAAATAGTAAAATTACTTTAGAGGTATTTGGGTTTACAAGAATAAAACCGAAAAAACCAACAAAACCAATTAAGGTTATAATTAAAAATGCTGGTGCTCCTAGTGAAGCTGTAAATACAATTCCTCCAATAAATAATAATAGAGCGATTAGTAACATTAAATAACCATTTGCTGGTTTAATAACTTTTTCTGCTTTCATATGTTTGTTTTATTATGATATTATAATGATATCACAAAGATATAATATATTTTTTCGTATTTACAAACTTTGTGATGATTATTTTTATAAATTTGTAGAAACTTAATTTTAAACCCTCAATATGAAAATCAAATTATTTTTATTGATATCAATGTTCTTTTTCTCAAACCCTACAGCAGAAGAAACTGTATTCTGGGGGCCAACAGGACATAGAACTACAGGTAAAATTGCAGAAATGCATTTAACTAATAAAGCAAAAAGAAAAATTGACAAATTATTAAAAGGTGAAAGTTTAGCCTTTGTTTCTACTTTTGGTGATCAGATAAAATCTGATAAAAAATATAACAAATTTTATTCTTGGCATTATGTAAATATGGATTTGGATCAGAAATATGCTGATGCAGAAAAAAATCCTAAAGGAGATTTAGTAACAGGAATAAATAAATGTATTCAAGTTTTAAAAGACGAAAAGAGTTCTGAAGCAGACAAAGTATTTTACTTAAAATTTCTAGTTCATTTGGTAGGAGATTTACACCAACCACTACATATCGGACAACGTGAAGATAAAGGTGGAAATACGGTACAAGTACAATGGTTTGGACAAGGAACAAACTTACATACAGTTTGGGATTCTAAAATGATTGAAGAATGGAATATGAGTTATTTAGAATTGGCTAAAAACGCAAAAGATTTATCAAAAGATGAAATTAAAGCCATCGAAAAAGGATCTGTTCTAGAGTGGGTTGATGAAGTTCATCAAATTACAAAAGAAGTATACAAGTCTGCAAAAGTAGGCGAGAATTTAAAATACAGATATTCTTATGATCATTTAGGAACTGTAAGAACACAATTGCAAAAAGGTGGAATTCGTTTAGCAAAAATTTTAAACGAAATTTTCTGCTAGAAAAATTTCAATAATTTTTAAAAAGCCTCATAAATTTAGTTTTATGAGGCTTTTTTGTTAAGAATGAGTTAATTGTTTTCTAAAAGCAAATCTTCTTTGTAAGTTTATAAAATGATTAAAAAATATATGTACGCTTTATTCTTTGTGTCACTTTTGTTTTCTTGTAAAAAGGATGAGCCTAAAGTTGCTGCTAAAAATATAACTTCTGTAAAGTCTTACACTTACAAAGAGTTAAAACCTTTGTTAGAAAAGAAAGATGGTAAAACCTATGTAATCAATTTTTGGGCAACTTGGTGTGCACCTTGTGTGAAAGAATTACCGGCATTCGAAAAATTAAATAAAGAATATGCTGATAAAAATGTAGAAGTAATTTTGGTGAGTTTAGATTTTCCTAAACAAGTTGAAAAAAGATTACTTCCTTTTATCAATAAAAAGAACTTACAATCTAAAGTTGTTTTATTAGATGATGTAAATGAAGATGTTTGGATAAAAGATATCGATTCTACTTGGTCTGGAGCATTACCTGCTACATTAATATACAGCGCTAAAGGAAGAAAGTTTTACGAACAATCTTTTGATTATGAACTATTAGAAGCTGAATTAAAAGCATTATTATAAACTCAAAATAAGAACAATATGAAATTCAAAAAAATGATTCTAATGCTATTCGTAGTTGTAATAGCAACAGCATTTACAAACAAAGCAATTGAAGGTTATAAAGTAGGTGATACCATTGAAGATTTTAAGTTGAAAAACATTGATGATAAAATGGTTTCCTTATCAGATTATACAGATGCAAAAGGGTTTGTAATCATCTTTACCTGTAATATGTGTCCTTATTCTGTTGCCAATGAAGACAGAATTGTTGCTTTAGATAAAAAGTATAAGCAATTAGGATTTCCTGTAATTGCAATAAACCCAAATGATCCAGAAGTATCGAGAGGAGATAGTTTTGAAGATATGAAGGTTCGTGCATCAGAAAAAGGATTTACTTTTCCTTATTTGTTTGATGAAGGCCAGAAAGTATATCCAAAATTCGGAGCAACAAAAACGCCACACGTATATATTGTAAGTAAGAAAAATATGAAAGTTGAATATATTGGTGCAATAGATAATAATTCTAGAGACGCAGATAATGTAACAGAAAAATATGTAGAAGATGCTGTTGATGCTTTATTAGCTAGTAAAAAACCTACAAAAACAGAAACAAGAGCAATTGGTTGTTCTATAAAAGTATTGAGATAATTATAGAGTTTTAATTAGTATGAAAAATCCCAAGCTATCACTTGGGATTTTTTATACTCTTTTTTTGTTTCGCTAACGGTTTTTTGTATAGAAAACTCAAACCTTTGATTTAGACAAATCAAGCAATTTTTTATACTAGGGTGTTAGCCACTTTTAATTTATCAATTTTTTAATAATCTTAAATTTATATTTGTCTTTGGATATCTGGTAAACAGGAATATTGCGTTTTTTACATTCAATAATAATTTCTTTCTTATTTTTTTCTTCAATATTTAGTCCAAGAATTACTTCTACGATGCATTTTTCGGGTACTGTAACTATTCTAATAGACATTTTTTCAGTCTTATCAAAATATAAATTTGCTAATCTGAACTCTTCTTCATATTCCCATTCTTTTGCTTTATAGTGAGTTTGTGAAAAAACTCGATCTTTTACATTGTAGTCTATAAGGGGATTTATTATAGGAAAATCATTTGTGTAATTCACATCTCCTCCGAATTCAAAACACTTAGAATCAATTAGACTTTTTTCGTTAAATCCGATACAATAGCCTTTATGAAAATCACCATAATGACTCCACATAAGAATAGAGTCCCATTTTCGGCTCATAGAAAGCACACCTATGTTTTTATTTACATAATTTGAATTTCTTCGCTCATATTCCTTTTGATATTCATCTATGTTTTGAAGATTAGTTCTAAGTTTATTTTCTTCGTTTTCAATGCTTTTATTATTCTTAATTAATAAGTCAATATTCTCAGAAGTACCTTTTTTAATATAAGCCTCTATTTTTTCTTCAGTATCTAGAAGATGATGGTTCAAACTGATTTTACAATCAAATGGATCATTGAAGTCATTAGGAGAAGATAAATAAACTTCATTTTTCAGCAACATATTCTTATGATTTTCATCATTCAAATTTCGATACTTATAAACAATACCTGATGGTTTTTTCATAATTGAGGATAACTTAAGACGATCATAATGTCGTTTTAATGACTAATAATCGGCGTTAGCGAAGCTATAAGAAAAAGAGTTTAGAAACAAACTAAATATGAGATACTTAAACACGTTTAGTACTAAAAAAAGTAAGCGTCGTTTTATACAAAACGACGGCTTATCAAGTAAATAAATAAAATTAATATTTATGAAATTAAGTACGTATCACTTTTCCATCTTGAAGTTCTATAATTCTTCCTGTTTTTTCTGCAAAATCTAAGTCGTGCGTTACTACCAGTAATGTTTTGTTATAGTTTTCTGTAAGTTCTTTAAATATATTAAAAACAATATCTGCGTTTTTACTATCTAAGTTACCCGTAGGTTCATCACACATAATAATTAGTGGGTCATTAATCATAGACCTCGCTATTGCCACACGTTGTTTTTCACCACCAGACAATTGATATGCCATTTTTTTAGCTAATTTTTCTATACCCAAATCTTTTAAAAATTGATAAGCATTGTGTTCTAATTCTTCTTCGCTTAATTTGTTTAGTTTGAAACCTGGTAACATTACATTCTTTATTGCAGTAAATTCATTGAGCAAATAATGGAATTGGAAAACAAAACCAATTTTCTCATTCCTTATAGCAGCAAGTTCCTTTTCTGATTTTTTACGAATACTTATTCCATCTAATAAAAGCTCACCAGTAAAATCTGTATCCATCGTAGAAAGAATATAAAGTAGCGTTGATTTTCCACTTCCAGATCTACCAATAATGGATGCATATTCTCCTCTATTAAGGCAAAAGGAAACATCTTTTAAAACATCAATTTTAATAGGGTCATGAAATGATTTGTAAATAGACCGTGCTTCAAGTAAAATTTTTTTCTCCATTTATTTTCCTCTTATAATTGTTACAGGATCAACATTACTTGCTTTTTTGGCAGGCATCCAACCAGCTAAAAAAGTTGTTATCATTGCGAAAATTACAGCTATGGTATAGTACTGTAGTCCATAATCAATAGGATAAGTTTCAACTGATGGTAATGAAGGCGCACTAAATGGAATTGCATCAATGACTGATAACATCAAAAAACCAATTAAAACACCTCCAAACGCACCTGCAACTCCAATACTCAAAGATATTGAGATGAATATCTTTTTTACATCACTACTTGCAAACCCAGTAGCTTTTAGAATAGCAATAGTGTCCATTTTTTCATAAATAAGCATATTTAGGATATTGTAAATTCCAAAACCAGATACAATAAGCAACGTAATTCCTACTGCGTATGAGATTATGGAGCGCACACTACTTCCTGTTTCAAATTGGGCATTTGCAGTTTGAATATCTTCAGCATTAATTCTAAAGAGCGCTTCGTATTCAGCAGCCAATTTAGGAGCCATATTTAAGTCTTTGAGCTTTATTTGAATGTCGCTTATGTAATTGCTATTTACACCCAATAATTTTCGTGTAGTTGATAAGCTAGCGAAACTTTGTACTTTGTCTATCTCTGGTATGCCAGACTGGAAAAAACCAATCACTTTTAAGGAAAATTGTTCACCTTCAGAAGAAGTAACAGTTATCATATCACCCAATTTAGCATTAATAACATCAGCAACTCCTTTGCCTAGGATAATACTGTTTGAAATAATGTTTAATTTCTGATAGTTTCCTTCAATTACATAATCATCAAAAGCAAAAAGCTTTGCCTCTTGATCGACTTCTACTCCGTTTATAATTCCATTCAAATCAATATTTCCAAGGTTGTAAAAAACTTGAGCAGATATTTTTGGAGCTACACCTAAGACAAGTTCTTCTTTTTTTAGCTTATTTATTATTTGTTGCGCGTTGTAAATTTCTTTTCGCGTATTTACAGGTTTTACAGAACTTATAAAATGGTGATACCCTTTAAAATCTTTACTTAGATCTATCGGTTGTAGTTTAGAAGGCTTTATATCATTGTACAAACGAATATGTGGTGTTCTATTTAAAACGATACCATCTAGCAACTGATTTAAACCTTCCATAAAGCCTAGAAGTGTTACAAAAAGTGCAATACTAAACGTAACACCAATAGCAGCTACTAAGGTCTGTTTCCATCTAGCAAGCATCAGTGCAATAGCAATTTCTGAAAGGTACTTTATTTTCATTATTGTGGCATTTCGATTTTGGTATTTTTATCTATACCGCTTATTATTTCCACTAGATCATAATCCATTAAACCAACTTCTACTTTTTGAAGTTTACCTCCTTTTAATATCACAGATGAATCATTCACTAAATATTTTCTAGGTATGGTTAAGATATCTTGTTTTGTGTTGAGTAGAATATTTGCTTCTACCGTTAAATTAGGGTAGAGTTCAGGCGGGTTTTTTGTAAAAATTGCCTCTGCTTTAAAGGAGCGTGTTCTTATATTCATCATAGGATAAATAACGGTAATTTTACCTTCAAATACCTGAGATTGATAACTATCCATTCGTATGATAACTGACTGACCTTTCTTTACTTTTACAATGTCAAATTCATCAATATTTAATTCTAAAATAAAATCTTTAGTACCAATAATTACAATAGGATCTATAGAGCTAATTAATTCACCTTCTTCTTTATTAACTTTATATACCACACCATCAATTTCGCTTCTGATGATAAAATCATCTTCCATTAATTTAGCGATTTCTAAATTGTTTTTGCTTTGGTCTGATGCTAATTTAAGTTGACGCTTAAGATCATCATAATTCGTTTTAGATCTAGATAAGTCTATTTTTGAGTTTTGATAGCTCAACTCTTTTCTTTCAAATTCTAACTTGCTTCCAATGTTTTGTTTCCAAAGATTTTTTTGTCTTTGATATTGTAAAGAATCATTTATTAGATTTTTCTCAGCGAGTTCAATTGCTTTCTTTGCATCAAGAAGTTTGTTTATATTTATCTTATAGTCAGCAGAGGTTGAGGTAAGTCTTGCACTTTCTGTAGACAATTTTAAATTTTTATTATCCATTTGAAAAATGGGATCACCTTTTAGGACAGTTGTTCCTTCAGTTACAAATATTTTTTTAACAACATTATTTGTCTTGCCAAAAACTTCATATTGATTTTTACTTTTTATAAAACCTGATGCATAAACACTTTCAGTGATGTTTTTAATTTCTGGGGTAATTGACTTACTTTTTTTATTGCAAGATGTTAACGTTAAAAAGAGTATTAATGAGAAGAGAAAAAATGCTTTATGAATCATCTGACTTAAGATTTAGTTTTACCCAATTAGATCTTCAGTAATAAATTTTTTCTGTAGTAAGCACAACATAAACGATAACGTCGGTTTTATTGACAACTATCAGAAGTATAGCTAAGTTATTAGAAATTAAGTTTAGAAACAAACTAAATATGAGATACTGAAACACGTTTAGTACTAAAAAAAGTAAGCGCCGTTTTATACAAAACGACGACTTACCAAGTAAACTAATAAAACCAAGTATTAGTACTAATATTAGAAGTTAGCTTTCTAATAAATTTTAATATTTTTTAGTGAAGGCTAATAACTTTCGTCATTTTCCAACTTTCATTTTCTTTTTTCCAAACTACAATAAACTTACTAGGAATGGATTTTGCATTCGGTTCTTGTTTATTATAAAACTTATGATAACCAATTTGTATTGCGCCATAGTTGTGTATAGGATATACTTCTATGCTTCCTTTAATTAAAGTTCTGGTTACTTTATTACAAATGTTTTCTTTTAAGGCTTTTAAAAGTCCTTCTTTATCAGTAGATAAACCTCCTTTGTCATGAAAAAATTCAAGATCATCAGCATAAAGAGCTGCTTGTGTTTTAATATCACATGTATTGTAAGCTGTAAAATAGATACTATCCATTTTAGAAATTTCTTTATGAAGCTTAATATTTGAAGCTTTGTATTTAGGAATTTCATTTACTTGTGCATTTAAAACAAAGTTGTAAAAAAACATTGCTAAAAATAGTATCACTTTAAATACAAGTGAATTTTTAAAAGGTTCTAAAAAAGAATTCATAATTGGTTGGTTAATTGTTGGGTTGATTTCTTTAAAATCTTGAGGTTGTTTCCAACCTCAAGAAATATGGTTTTTGGTTGATTGGTATTCTTATAAACCTATCTTTTAGAGATGTCTCCTCCAGATGAAGATTTTTTATTTACTGATTTTGGGTTTCCTTTAAAGTCAATATCTCCACCACTATTTGCACTAGCATCTAATTTTTCTGAAGCGTAAATATTAATATCAGCGCCACTTGTTACTTTTACAAGTACATTTTTACTTTCTAATTCATATGCTTCTATAGAAGCGCCACTGGTTGCTCTAGAAGCATGATTAATAGTTGTTCCTGCAATACGAATATCAGATCCACTTGTAGAACTAGTTTCTACACTTGTAGCATCAACAGTAATTCTTATATCTGCACCACTTGTTGCTGTAATAGAAATTTCATCAGTTTTAATAATTCCTTTTCCATAAACATCACTACCACTTGTTGCTTTTAAAAGCGTTAAATTTTTAATAGTAACATGTACTTTTCTAGCTTTAGCTTTCCAGATACTTTTTTCTGAATACACTTTTAAAATACCATCTTCTACTTCAGTGATAATAATATCTTGTAAGTTTTCATCAGCTTCTACTGTTACTTTGTTTTTAGAACCTTGAGTTACGTATAAATCAATGCCAGTACTTACTTTAATACCTGTAAATTTATTAGATGTTTTTCTTACTTCTGTAACTACGTTTCTGTTTCCATTTACTCTATTAAACATATCTACACTACAAGAAGTGAAAATGGTTGCTATAAATAGAATTGCGATAATTTTTGATATTGAATTTTTCATGAGTTTGGTTTTAATTAGATGATAAATGTCTCTTATTAGACGCTTATAATCAAAGGATGGTTACTCAATTGTTGGTTTTTATGGTTGAATTGTATTAAATACTTTCTTTTTCAATAATTTCATCTTCGTCAATTTCATCAACACAATCTGTACATTTTAATGTTTCGTCTGTCATTTTAAAATGATGTCTTCCCATTTCTTTGTCATAAATGTCAGTTTCATTTTCTACATTATTCAAGAAGTTTTTAATTGAATTATCAAAATAAACAGTAATTCCTTCTGGGATGTAAAATGTTACATTTACTTCTTCATCTTTCCACATATTTTTTAAATCGGATATATAGTATCCATCTAAAACAATCGTGTTGTCTATAATGTCGAAGTTGTACTCAATTTTTTCAGCATTTTTATTTGCACTATTACTGCTTCTTCCACGAGATTCTTTTTGAAGAACAAGATATGCTTCATCAGTATTACTTTTTTTAACATCTACTTTTACGTTGTTAGAGTATACTTTAGAATATCCATTGATATCAACTTCATATTTATGAGAATCTGTTCTTAAATTATGCTTGTAATGAATATCATCATCATTTATAATTTTTAACGAAATCGTGTCATTCTCAACAATATTTATAACTGTTTTCTTTGAAAAATCTCCATAATTAGCATGCGAACTTCCAAATTCTATCAATGTAAAAATCATTGTTAATAAAGCGATTATCCAAATTCCTAATAATGTTAGAGATGTTGGTTTGCTAAATTGTTTTACGCTACTAGATAAAATTCTTAATCCTAAAACAAACAGAATTAAAAAAGGAATTCCGACAAGTAAAATTACAGTTGTAATAATTAGCCAAAAAGGAATTGTAGCTCCTTGAAGTACTTCTATTACTCTAGAAAAATCTCCATCAACATTTAAAAACCCAATACTTCCAAAAGAAAACCCACTAATAATTAGTGATAAAATAACTGCTGCTGCAATAAAGACTAATATTGCTCCAATAAATTTACCAATCACTTTAAAAAACACAAGAATAATCTTGCCTAAAACGTTGATAAAATCTTGTAATCCGTTATTTTTTTTTGTCTTTCCCGAAAAAGTCTGATTCATTTTTTCTGAAAATTCACTAGCACCATCTTTTATTTTTTCTGATGCTTTGCTCGCAAATTCAGTTACATTTTCTGAAACATTGTTAAATTCTTCACGAATTTTTTTCTCAATATTATCAATGTTTACAGGTTCACCTTCCATCTGCAATTTTTCAGCAGTAGTTTTTGCTTCAGGTAATAAAATCCAAAGGATAATGTATAAGATAATTCCAAAACCAGCTCCAAAGAAAAGGGCTAATAAACCAAGACGTATCCAGATTGTATCTACATCAAAATAATGAGCAATACCAGATGCAACACCACCTAAAAATTTATCATCACCATCTCTAAATAGTTTTTTTCCTGAAGCGCTATTTCTCTTATAAGAATAACTAGAATCATTATATTCTTCTTCAGCTTCAGCGTAATCTTCTGGTTGTCCCATAATAACAATAATGTTATCAATATCACCTTCATTGATTACTTGTCTAGCATCTGTTATTTTTTCTGATAACAATTCACTAATACGTGCTTCTATATCTGCAATGATTTCGTTTTTTCCTTGAGGATCATCACTTAACGATTTAGAAATAGATTCTAAATATCGTTTTAATTTCTGATAGGCAACTTCATCTATATGGAAGAAAAATCCGCCTAAGTTTATGTTGATTGTCTTATTCATTTGTAGTTGATTTTGTGCTAATTACTTGGTTAACTGCGTTTACTAAATTGCTCCATGTTTTATCTAGTTCTTTGATAAAAAGGGCTCCGTTTTCTGTTAAAACGTAATATTTTCTTGGTGGTCCAGAGGTAGATTCTTCCCATCTATAAGTTAATAAACCTGCATTTTTTAGGCGAGTTAATAACGGATATATGGTTCCCTCTACCACAATCATTTCTGCACTTTTTAATGTTGAAAGGATTTCAGAAGTATATGCATCACCCTTTTTTAAGATGGATAAAATGCAGTATTCTAAAACACCTTTTCGCATTTGTGCTTTTGTGTTTTCTATCTTCATTTATTGTGGTTTATGGCCCATCCTAACCTTCCCAAAGGGAAGGAACTGTTGTGTGAGCATTATATTTTTAATTAAAGGCATTTTTATTTTTTTTGTTTTCAATCTATTTCCCTCCTTTGGAGGGATTAAGGGAGGCTCTTATTTTATAAATTTTATAGTAAAAGGATACTTGTAGTTTTCTCCTTCTTTTGCCTTTAAAGCTGCAATTATAATTAATGCGACTTTAATTAAACCAAGAATTCCTGCTAATGAAGCTAATCCTATAACTCCAAAAAAGTTATGAGACTCGAAATTGATGTTTATGTGATTAAAATTATCGAAATTATCGAAGTTTCTAAAAATAGAACCAATAAAAACAGGAATAAAAGACATCGTTAGAATAAAAATATATAAAGAATAACTGATGTTAAAGTTTACAGCTTCTTTACCTTGTTCATCTAAAAAAGTACTTCTGTCTTTTAAAGTTTGCCATGCAATTAATGGCGTAATAATATTTCCGAAAGGAAACATAAACCCTGCAAAAGCAGAAATATGTATTAAAAATGCATTGGTATTTTCGTTATTTTTTTTCATAATTTACAAACTATATAATACTTTCTTATGCAAATATATATCTTTAAAAAGGTATTATGCAATACATAGTACTATAATTAACATTTTTTTAACATTTGTATTTTTGTGAAAAAAGATATCGAAAAGCGTTGTATGTACTGTTATTATTGAGTTTGTGTTTCGTTTATTTTAACTATCTTGTCAACATAAATATTTAGTATTAAAACTATTTAAATCTAAAAAATGAAATTTACGCCAAGAAAAGTCAACCTTTTTAACCTTGTAAAACTCCCTTTAGCATATTTAGGCGGAGTAAGAGTGCGTTCTATTACAGATACAGAAGTTGTGGTTACTATAAAACATAGGTGGATGAATCAAAATCCTTTTAATAGTATGTTTTGGGCAGCTCAAGGAATGGCAGCAGAAATGCCAACTGGTGTTTTGGTTATGAAAGCAATACATGATTCTAAACGAAAAGTTTCTATGTTAGTAACAAACCAAGAAGCGCAATTCTTTAAAAAAGCTACGGGTAGAATTACTTTTTCTTGTAAAGGAGGAAATGAAATAAGAGAAGCGATTCAAGAATCTATAAAAACGGGAGAAGGACAAGTTATTGTTTTAACATCCGAAGGAAAAAATAAGGATGGAGTAGTGGTTTCTAAATTCCAATTTCATTGGAGTTTGAGAGTAAAGTAATAAATTAATCTTTCTTTTTATATAGTTGAGGTCTTTCTTCCTTATAATCGCATTCTTGAAAAATACCACAAGACACATTTGTGCGTGCCAACGATTTTGTAATTTCATATTGCTTTGATAAAACTTCTATTTCTGGAGATAAATATTTCATAACTAGTATTTTTTAATTGGTTCATTAATTATAGTGATACTTACAATTACATCAAAAGTAAGTTTTTTGTTTTAATAAAAATATGATTTATTTTTCATTTGCTTTAATTAACAAAAACTTAAATAGAACTTTACATTAACTTTTAGTTAGAGTTATTTTATCAAAAAATTTAAAAAATGTTGTAACAAAAAGATGTTTAAATCATCTAATATTTTATAATCCTTAAAATAAACTAGTATGTATCAAGATAAGATTCCACAAAATTCGTCAAATAGAAATGCGCACGAAATAGATTATAAAATTTTCGGAGAAGAAATGCAGTTTGTAGAAATTGAATTAGATCCAGAAGAAGGTGTTGTTGCAGAAGCAGGAACTTTTATGATGATGGATGATCAAATTAAAATGAATACTATTTTAGGTGATGGTTCTAATCAGGATAAAGGAATTTTAGGAAAAATATTTTCTGCGGGAAAAAGAATTTTAACGGGAGAAAGTTTATTTATGACTGTTTTTACCAATGCTGGATTTGGAAAAAAACAAATATCTTTTGCTTCTCCTTATCCAGGAAAAATTATCCCAATTGATTTAACCGAGTTTGGAGGTAAATTTATTTGTCAGAAAGATGCTTTTTTATGCGCTGCAAAAGGAGTTTCTATTGGAGTTGAGTTTTCTAAAAAATTAGGAAGAGGTTTGTTTGGTGGAGAAGGTTTTATCATGCAAAAATTAGAAGGTGATGGTTTAGGATTTATTCATGCAGGAGGAACTATGGCTAAAAAAGTTTTACTCCCTGGCGAAGTTTTAAAAGTTGATACAGGTTGTATTGTAGGTTTTACACAAGATGTAACTTATGATATTGAGTTTGTTGGTGGAATTAAAAATACCGTTTTTGGTGGAGAAGGCTTATTTTTTGCATCTTTAAAAGGACCAGGAACTGTTTATGTACAATCTTTACCATTTAGTAGATTAGCTGGTAGAGTTTTAGCAATGGCTCCAAGAACTGGTAAAGGTACTAGAGGAGAAGGTAGTGTTTTAGGCGGAATTGGTGATCTTTTAGATGGTGATAATAGATTTTAAAATGAGTGTGAAAATGATTTTTGACACTTTTTTGACATTTCATTTGCATATTTAGCATAAGCCGATACCTATATTCGTAGAAATATTAATTAGAATATTATGAAAAATATAAAGTATATAGTTTTATCATTGATTGTATTAGTAATTATAATTATTGCTAGTGGGTTTGTTAAAAAATCATCGGATTTAAATGAAGATGTAGTTCAATCTACAGATAACAACAAACGGAGACAAACTATTAATATGTTTGTAACACATGGACATTGCAGTACACCTTTTAGTGGAGTTGTAGATGATTTAAAAATAGCCATTCCTTATCGACCTGACTTAGGAAATCCTCTAGAAAATATGATAATTTCATTCGATATTGACCCAAATACTTTTGCAGTTTGTAGTGGTGATGATGACTTAACAGAAAGAGTTAAAACTCCAGGTTTATTTATTGGGAAGTTAAACGAAAAAATCACTTTTAGATCTACGGATATTTATATTATGGGAATAGATTGGTATCAAATAAATGGTAAAATGTCTATAAAAGGAGTTGAAAGTGATGTTAAGTTATTTGCAACAGGTGTTAGAAATCCAAATGAGACCACCACCTCATCGCTTATAATAGAAGGACAAATGAACCTATTTGATTGGGGTATTGACTATGATCTTATTGTTAATGGAAAGTCAGAGAAAATAACAACTAAATGGATGCATTTAAATTTGAAAATTAATGAATTAAATAGATTCTCAAATTCATTTTAGAATTATTTCTACTAAAATATTTTTTTAAGGTTCTTTGGAAGTATTGTTTTGCTATAGCGAACAATACTTTTTATTTTTTTAAAGAAATTTTGTCCTGTAATTTCTTCAACGTGTTTAAATAAAAAAAAATAGCTCAAATTTACTATTACAAAGTTTTTAGTTTACCTAGCATTACTTCGTATTCTGCAATACCGTTATTACTTGCCTTTATAACATTGCTTAATTTATCTTGAATTAATTTTGGGTTTTCTTTTTCGATTGCAAGTTTTTCTAATAGGTTTATTTCGTCTAAACAGTTAATCCCCATTAAACCAAAAGAGGATTTAAAAAAATGTGAAATGTCTTTGACAGAGTTGTAATCAATATCTATTAAACTTTTTTCTAAAATTTTTATTCTTGGGCTTGTGTCAGAAATAAAAGCATTAATTAGTTCGATTAATAAATCTTTATCTTCAGAGAAAAAATCTCTTAAAGAATCTAAATTAAGTAAATTGCTTTTTAAAATTGCTCTTATCTCCATATTTTCTGTTACCTTAGTAGAAGTAAAAGTAGAATTAATTGATGAACATTTTCAATTCTATTTTCACTTATTTGTTATAGATATATATTTTACCCCCGTTTAAAATATGGAAAAAGAAAAAAAAATAGTTCTTGCTGAAGATAATTCGGTGTTATCACTCCTTTTAAAATTAAGTTTACAAAAAGCAGGTTATAAATTATTTATAGCGTTAGATGGTAAACAAGCTATTGATTTAATTGAAGAACACAATCCAGACGTAATACTGACAGACATTATGATGGATTATTTTAGCGGATTAGAGATCGTTAGTCATGTAAGAAACGAATTAAAAAAAAATACTCCAATTTTAGTTTTTTCATCCTCAGGCCAAGAAGAAATGGTTTTAAATGCTTTTAATTTAGGAGCAAATGATTTTATGTCAAAGCCTTTGAGTACTAGTGAACTTGTCTTTAGGGTAAAAAAAATGTTACTTACTTCAAATGGATAATTTTTTAACAGAAAATATTATTTGGTCTATCGTAATCATTTTAGTCGGTATAATTTTTTTGTTAATTATTTTTCTAAAAATAGTAAGAACAAAAATAAGATCAACAAATAAAAGTAATCATGAATATTCTGTTAAAACAGAACAAGTTTTAATAGAATATTTATATGCTAAAAATGAAGGTGATAACTCTGTTAAAATAGAAAAAGACACAATTAAAAGAGATTTACTCAGTAAGAGTAGAAGAAGAATTGTTACTTCAATTTTTTTAAAAGTAAGGCAAGAAGTATCTGGTGGTTTGGTTGCTAATATGGTAGATTTATACGAAGAAATTGGGTTGCTATATTTTGCGAAAAAAAAGTTAAAAAGCAAAAAGTGGAATGTTATTGCTTTGGGAATAAGGGATTTAAGGCTTTTTAGGGTTGAGGAAATTCAAGATTTAATATCAATTTTTATTAACCACTCTAAAGAAGAGGTTAGGCGAGAAGCACATTTGTACTTTATTGAAGTTTTTCAATTTAAAGGATTGTCGTTTTTAGATGATTTAAAAGCTCCTTTATCAGAATGGGATCAAATAATGTTATTAGAACATTTAAAAAATTTTGATGATCAAGAAATTCCTGATGTCACAAAATGGCTTTCTTCAAAAAATGAATATACAGTACTTTTTACTTTAAATATTGTACAGTTTTTTAATCGTTTAGAAACAACGGATGCACTTTTAGATTTGTTACATCATCCTAAAGAGCGTATAAGAGTTCGTGCAATAGAACTTTTAAGTCATTTCGAAAATTTTGAAGCTAAAGAAATATTAAAAGAAGATTGTGCTAATTTAAGTAATAAAGAAAGAAAAGCTTTTTTTGGGTTGCTTAAAAAAACGGCATCAAAAAATGATACTACCTTTGTTTTAGGTTATATTAAAGATGAAGTTTTTGAAGTTAAACATATGGCTTTACAAATTTTGAATTCTATTAACGAGGAAGCATATCGTTTATTAGAGACAGAGTCTGATGATGAGGATTACAATAAAATTATGAATTTTATTAACTGCAGCCATGGATATTGAAAATATACTTGAAACTGTTTCAATATGGTTTTATTACTTCTTTTTGTTTTTCACTATTTTAATAATATCTTCATATGTATTATTAGCCTTTTTATCTTCTAAAGAAACGACAAGTTATTTCAAAAAAAATAGTTTCGTAGATTATAAAGCTCTTTTGTCTTCTTGCCTTGCGCCTTCAGTATCTATAATAGCTCCTGCTTACAATGAAAGTCTGAATATTATAGAAAATGTTAGGTCGCTGTTGTCTATTCATTACGTTAATTTTAATGTAATAATAGTAAATGATGGAAGTAGTGATGATAGTTTAGATAAACTGATAAAGGCATATAATCTTGTAAAAGTAGAGTATCTTATACACGAAGAAATAGAAACAAAACCACTTAGAGCAGGAGTTTTTAAATCTACTAACCCAGCATTTGATAAGTTGATTGTTGTGGATAAAGAAAATGGAGGGAAATCAGATGCTTTAAACTTTGGAATAAATATAAGTAAAAGCAAATATTTGGCATGTATAGATGTAGATTGTTTACTGTTAAAAGATTCTCTACAAATAATGATAAAACCTTTTTTAGAATATACAAATAAAAAAGTAATTGCATCAGGAGGTGTGATTAGAATTGCTAATTCTTGTAAAATTGAAAATGGAAAGTTGGTAGAGGTGAATTTTCCTAATAAATGGATAGAAAGAGCTCAGGTTTTAGAATATTTAAGATCTTTTTTATTAGGTAGAATGGCTTGGGCTAGATTAAATGGCTTACTCGTAATTTCTGGCGCCTTTGGTATTTTCGATAAAGAAATAGCAGTAAAAGTTGGTGGTTATGATACCAAAACTGTTGGAGAAGATATGGAGATTGTGGTAAGGATGAGAAAGTATATGGAAGAGACTAAACAAAAGTATAAAGTCGCTTATATACCAGATCCTCTTTGTTGGACAGAGGCACCAGATAATTATAAAATTTTTGTTTCTCAAAGAAATAGATGGACAAGAGGTACTATAGAAACTTTAAAGAAACATAAAAATATAGGTCTTAACCCTAAGTATGGTATTTTAGGGATGTTAAGTTTGCCTTATTGGTTTGTGTTTGAAAGGTTAGCGCCAATTTTAGAAGTTGTAGGAATGTTATATTTTATACTACTAGTTATTTTTAGAGACTTAAATTGGGGTTTTGTTCTAGGTTTCTTCTTAGTTGCTTATCTTTTTTCTCTTCTATTTTCATTTGTTGCAATTTTTTCTGAAGAATTTTCATTTCATGAATACAAAAAAAAGGGAACTGGCTTACAGCTCGTTTTAACAATAATTCTAGAACCTCTTATTTTACATCCTTTTGTTTTGTATGCTGCAATTAAAGGGAATATAGATTATTATTTTAATAAAAATAAAAAATGGGGTAAAATGACTAGAAAAGGATTGTCTAGTTAACAAGATCAATTAACAAATCTATAAAAATTATAAATTTTGAATAAAAGTATCAAATCATATTTAGTTTTAAGTTTTTCTTTACTAATCACATTTTTGAGTATTAGTTTATTTGAAGTTCTTTACTCACTTTTTAGTCAAAAAGAAAGTATTTCAATTTTTACAACCCTACTTTCCAAATTTATAAATCATGCTTTTACAGGAGTATTAATGGCTATCATATTTTTTCCTTTTTTCTATTTATTAAATCTAGCAAAGGAGAATTTGGGTGTTTTGTTTATCAAAATAGTTTTTGTTTTATTAGTTGTAATTGAGTTTGCATTAACAAAATACAGTCTTACTACTTTATTAAACCTAGGCGCAGACTTTCTTGGGTATTCTTTTGATGATATTTATCTTACTGTTAGCTCATCAGAAGATACTTCAATTTTATATTTTTTAACCTTTTTGCTTTTTCCTTTCCTTTTTTTTATTGTTTATTATGCGTGTAAGAAAATAGTTATTCGTAAAAAATATAGAATTGGTTTATTTGTTTTACTGATACTTATTATATGCAGTAAGTTTATCTTTTCTGAAATTTCTGAAGCTAAGAATCAAAATAAAACATATTATTTTATTGCTGATGTTCTTAAGTTTAAGGTAAACAAAACGGAGGTTTCTTTGAATGATTTTAAAGGAGAAAATGAATATCCACTTTTAAAAAATTCAAATACTACTAATGATGTTTTAGGATCATTTTTTAATGTATCAAAAGAAAAACCAAACATTGTATTTATAATTGTAGAAGGTTTGGGTACCGAATTTTTAGGGGATGAAAACTATGGTGGTTTTACGCCTTATTTAGATTCTTTAATTCCAAAATCATTGTTTTGGGAAAACTTTGTAAGTAACGCAGGTCGTACTTTTGGTGCTTTACCGTCTATTTTAGGATCTTTACCTTTTGGAGAAGAAGGCTTTTCTGAAATACCAAATACACCTTCTCACATTTCAATATTAAGTATTTTAAAAGAGAATGGATATACCACTTCTTTTTATTCGGGAGATAAATCTAGTTTCGATAAAAAAATTAAATTTTTAGAATACAATGGAATAGATAATGTGATTGATGAAAATAAGTATAATGCTACATATCCAAAATCTGTAAATGCATCAAATGGTTTTTCTTGGGGATATTCAGATAATGAGATTTTCACTAAAACATTAAGTGTTTTAGAT
The DNA here is from genome assembly GCF_002163675.1 of Polaribacter sp. SA4-12. Taxonomy (NCBI): domain Bacteria; kingdom Pseudomonadati; phylum Bacteroidota; class Flavobacteriia; order Flavobacteriales; family Flavobacteriaceae; genus Polaribacter; species Polaribacter sp. SA4-12. The sequence continues at coordinate 3,959,565 of NZ_CP019334.1, forward strand.
GATCGAAAAAGCCCAAGGTTAGATGTAATTGCAACACAAACGATTCATGAGCCTTTTACGTTTCCAGAAAAAGAAGCTTATTTATTAAAAGTTGATAGTTTATTAAACTTCAAGATTCCTGCAAGTGATTTTATAGCTTACAAAGACATTTTTGCAAGTATTTTATATGCTGATAATAGTATTAAAAAGTTTATGAAAGCTTATGAGAAAAGGCCAGAGTTTAATAATACTGTTTTTATTATTACAGGAGATCATCGATTAATTCCAATTTCACAAAAGGACAAACTCTGTAGATTTAATGTGCCTTTATATATTTATAGTCCTATGTTAAAAAGAACAAGTCGCATAAAATCTATTTCTTCTCACTTTGATATTTCTCCAAGTATACTGTCGTTTCTGTCAAATAACTACAATGTAGAACTGCCAGAAAAAACTGCATTTATTGGTTCTGGTTTAGATACTGTTTCTAGTTTTAGAAACATTCATAACATTCCTTTGATGAGGTATAAAGGAGGTTTAAATGATTTTATTTATAAAGAGTATTTATATTCAGGAGGAGACCTTTTTAAAATAAAAGAAAATTTTAGCATCAATAAAATTACGAATGATACCATTTTAAACGAAGTGGTTACTTCTTTTGATGATTTTAAAAATATAAATGCATATGTAACTCAAAACGATAAAATTTATCCGAAGGAATTACTAAAAGAAGTTGCAAGTAGATATCAGTTTACAGAAAAGGAAAAAGCTAAAATTTCTTTACTAGTAGTAGGTTTATCTTTAGATCAGGTTTTTCTTTTAGCAAGAGAAAAAGCATTTAATAAAGAGAGAGAAATAGCAAGATTGTTATGTAACCATATTTTAAGTAACGAGCCTAATTATGTGGATGTAATTCTATTAAAAGCAAGAACTTTAGGTTGGGATGGAAATTATAAAGAATCTGAAAAAGTACTTTTTAATGCTTTAGATAGATCTCCTTATTATTATGATATTTATTTAGCTTTTTTAGATATGTATTGGTGGTCATCACAATATAAAAAAGCTGAAAACATATTTCAGAAAGCAAAAAAGAACAATATTAAGAATGATTCAATTGCATTTAAAATGGCAAGAGTTTATTCATCGATGAAAAATATAGAAAAGGCTGAAAAAGTAATTGATAGTATCCTAAAAAAACAACCTAAGAATGATGGTTTTCTTAAATTTAAAGACTCATTAGAATGATATTAAAAAAAATAGTAATAGCTAATATTTTGATGATGCTTTTGTTTAGTGCTCATCAACTAAATGCACAAGAAAAAGTGTTTAATGGAGATCCAGATAATGCTTTTAAAGTTGCTAGAGAATTGGCCTTTAATGGCAAACGAAAACAAGCGCAAGACTCATTACGTTTCATCTTAACCAAATATCCAACTTACTTAGATATTCGTGCGTTTTTAGCAAGTACCTATTCTTGGGACGGAAATTATATAGGAGCAAGAAAAGAGTTTGCTATAGTATTAAAAGACGATTCTAAAAGAGAAAATACTTGGATTGCCGCTATCAATAATGAATTATGGGCAGAAAAACCTTTTAAAGCATTAGAATTAACAAAACAAGCATTAATTTATTTCCCAAAGAATACCGATATTACTCAATTAAAAGCAAAGTCAGAGTTTAATGCTGGTAACACAGAAGAAGCACTTGCTACCATTGATAAGCTTTTAAAAGTGTATCCAGAAAACAAAAAAGCAATAGATTATAAAGAATCTATTAATAACCTATTGAGAAATAATTCTATCGGAATTAATTATAGTGTAGATATTTATGATAAGAACGATAGAGATGCGATGCATTATACTACAGTTCAATATGCAAGACAAACAAAATACGGAAGTATTACTGCCAAATTAAATTATTCAAACCGATTTAAGACAGATAATTATTTATATGAATTAGATTTATATCCAAGGATAAAAGAAGGTATGTACGCTTATTTAAGTGCAGGTTTTTCTAATAGTCCTTTAAACCCTAGTTTTAGGTATGGAGCAGAATTGTATACATCTTTGCCTAAAAGTTTTGAGGCTTCTTTGGGTATTAGAGGTATAAAATTTTCTTCAACAACAATTATATACACAGGTTCTATTGGTTGGTATACAGGTAATAGTTATTGGGTTTTTAGACCTTATATTACTCCAGGTAATCCAGGTACAAGTAAATCAGGTAGCATAGAGTATAGAAAATATAGAACTGACGCTGATAACTATTTTACTATTGCTATTGGTTTTGGAGTTTCTCCAGAATTAGATCGTTTTGTTGCGGATTTAGATCAGGAAACCATTTTTCAATTAGATTCTCAAAAATTAAATTTAGGATATTTCTTTTCTTCTAAAAATAAAAAAAATGCTTGGGGATTAAGAGCAAGTGTTTTTAGAGAAGAGAAACCATTTTCGAAAGGAGATTATTTCTTGTATACTTCTTTAGGAGTTTCTTATCATTTAAGATTTAAGTAATTTTATTTTTTAAAAATTCTATGTTCTGATTTTTTGGTATCAAATGAATAATTTTCTTTTGATAAGGATACGAATTCGTATATTCAGTTTTTTTAATCAGATACTCTTAAAAACAAATAAAAATGATGTCTAAAATGACTAAAGAAGCTTCCCAAACAAAGAAAAGTACACTTGTACCCATAATTATAATAGCAGGTTTGTTCTTTATTTTTGGGTTTGTAACTTGGATTAATGGTGCATTAATTCCGTTTATGAAAACCATAAACGAACTTACAGATGCTCAGTCTTATTTAGTAGCATCAGCATCTTATATTTCTTTTGTTGTAATGGCATTACCGGCTTCTTACATTATAAATAAAATTGGATACAAGAAAGGAATGTCTTTAGGGTTAATCGTAATGGCAATTGGTGCTTTGTTATTTATACCAGCAGCAGAAGCAAGAACGTATTGGATGTTTTTAACAGCCATTTTTATTCAAGGAATAGGTATGACTTTGTTGCAAACAGCGTCTAATCCTTACATTACTATTTTAGGTCCTATGGAAAGCGCAGCAAAACGTATTGCAATTATGGGAATTGCAAATAAAGTAGCCGGCGGACTTGGGTCTGTTATTTTTGGAGCTATTTTATTATCAGGAATAAAAGGAATTAAAGAACAATTAAATGTTGTTGGTGAAGCAGAAAAAGCAAATTTATTAAATACAATGGCAGACAGTGTTGTTACGCCTTATATTATAATGGCTATTGTTTTATTCTTGTTAGGTATTTTAATCAGAAAAGCGCCTTTGCCACATGTTGAAGCACAACCGATAGAAGTATCCAAATCTGGAGAAAAAACAAAAACAAGTATCTTTCAGTTTCCACATTTGTGGTTAGGTGTTTTAGCGTTGTTTTTATATGTAGGTGTTGAGGTTGTTGCGGGAGATACCATTATCTCTTATGGAATCTCTTTAGATATTCCTGTAGAAGAAGCTAAGTTTTTCACATTGTTTACATTAATGGCAATGGTGGCTACGTATGCTTTAGGTGTATTTTTAATTCCTAAATATATAAGTCAGTCTTTAGCTTTAAAAGCAAGTGCTATCTTAGGAATTTTACTCTCATTTTGTATTGTATTCACAACCGGTTTTACATCTGTGCTTTTTGTAGCAGCCTTAGGAATTGCAAATGCATTAGTTTGGCCAGCAATTTGGCCTTTGGCTTTAACGGGTTTAGGGAAGTTTACAGAAAGAGCATCTGCTTTATTGATTATGGCTATTTCAGGTGGAGCAATTATCCCTCCATTATATGGTTATTTAGTCGATAGTAAAAAAGAAGAATTAATTTCAACTGGAATAAATGAAGTGAATGCTTTGGCAGAAGCGTCTTCTTTTGGATATTGGATTTTGTTACCTTGTTATATCATTATTCTTTATTATGCTTTCTGGGGGCATAAAAAAGGTTTGTAAAAAACGAGTTGTGTGCAATTTAAAAAATGACCGAAACCATTTCAAATAACGAAAAATCACTTAACATTCTGAATAAATTAATTCTGAATGGATTTTATGATGGAAATATAAGTGCGAAAAAGATTGAACTAAATAGAAAAAAAGGTTTATTCAATTCAGGAGGCATCCATAGAATAATTGGAGTTTTGAATAATAAAAATAAGTTTGAATTAAATTTAGACTTTAAATTCCCAATGAATATTATTTTAAAAGTTGCAATCGGAATCGGAATTATTTTCTCAATAGCAACATTGGTAAATGGAAATTGGTTTTTAATTATACCTTTTTTTAATGTTCCTTTTCTAATAATATTTATTGATTTTAAACTAAAAAAGAAAAAGGAAATTAAAATCCTTACTTCAAAGTTTTTGGAATTATATAAATCGGAATATGAAATGGAATAAAAAAACTACACGTAACAACGTATGAAAAACACTTAATTTTAGCCTAACCAAAAGTTGTTTCCTTTTTAATGACTGCTATTTTTCTGAGAAAATCGCTGTTCACAAAAACCAAAAGTTTCAATACATAAATACATTATGTGGATAAATAGAATCTTAAATAATTGCTTTTATCATTCTATCATTTCCAAATAAATCTTTTTTAAGTTCAAGATTGCTAAACCCTTTTTGTTTTAACATTTCAACAGTTTCTTTACCTAAGTATTGATTGATTTCAAAAAATAAGATTCCGTCTTTTGTAAGATGGTTTTTCGCTAAATCAGCAATTTTAGCATAAAAAATTAACGGATTATCATCATCCACAAACAAAGCCAAATGAGGTTCGTTTTCTAAAACATTGTTGTTTATTTCAACCTTTTCTAACTCTCTTACATACGGAGGATTAGAAACGATGATGTTATATTGTTGAGGTAGTTCTTCAGTTTGTAGAATATCCATTTCTAAAAATGAGAGATCAACATTATTTAAAATTGCGTTTTGTTTCGCCTTTTTTAAAGCTTCAGAAGAAACATCAATAGCAGAGATTTTTACATCTTTTAAATTTTTAGCCAAAGAAATTGGTATGCAACCAGTTCCTGTTCCGATATCAAGAATTGATAACTTTGCAACTTTGCAACTTTGTGACTCTGCAACTTCTTTTAAAACCCATTCTACTAACTCTTCCGTTTCTGGTCTTGGAATTAGTGTGTTTTCATTCACTATAAAAGGCAATCCATAAAACTCCGTTTTCCCTAAAATATACTGAATAGGTTCTTCTTTTTTTAATCTAATAATGATCTCTTTTAATTCTGATAAAATTTCATCAGCAATTAAAAAGTCTGGTTTCATTACAGTATCAACTCTTTGTAGGTTGAGTTTTTCTTCTATCAACAAAAAAAAGAAAGTATCTATTTCTGTCTTCGGATAAATTTCTGAAAGTGTATCGGTAAAGTAAACTCTAAATTCTTTTAATATCATAATTTTTTTAGCATCCAAACATTACAAGAATAGTGTCCTGTATTTCCAATTGGTTTATCAAGATTTATAAAACCATTCTTTTTATACAATGCTCTCGCTGCATTCATATAAGGCATCGTTTCTAAATAACAATGTGTATAACCTATAGATTTTGCTTTTTCTAAGCAAGTTTCTATCAATTTAGAACCCAAACCTTTTCCTCTGGTTATTGGCAAAAAGTACATTTTCTGAAGCTCACACGTTTTACCTTCAAAATTATCTAATTGAGCAATTCCTACTCCGCCAACAACTTTGTTTTGATGTTCTACCACATAATAAAATGATGTTGGTTTGTCAAAATTTTCAAACATTTTATCAGTAGCAGCATCCTCATAAGCTGTTCCTATTTTTGGAGCACCCATCTCTAAAAGAACTTCTCTAATTACAATAGCCATTTGTGCATTGTCTTTAGACTGAATTTCTCTAATGATAAAATCTTGACTTGTCATATAATACTGTATTTTTGCATGAGCAATTTACTTAATTTTTTAATTATTCTAGATGAAAAATCTTTTATATTTTACGCTATTAATTTTACTAATTTCTAGCTGTTCTGTTAATAAACAACCGACTTTTATAAAAGTTGATAACATAAAAGTATCTTCTTTTAGTGGAGACACAATACGTTTAAAAGCGGAAGCTTTTTTTACAAACCCAAATGATGTTGGTGGTAAAATTTCTACTGATGAAATTAAGGTAATTGTAAATGGAGCTGAGGTTGCACATGTTTCTTCAGAAGAATTTAAAGTGCCTGCAAGAGAAGATTTTACAATTCCTTTAGTTGTGGTAATTCCTGCAAAAAAAGTATTTGAAAATAACAAAAACGGAATTTTAGGAGGTTTACTAAATTCATTTTTAAATAAATCGATTAAAGTGCAATTTAAGGGAGATATTAAATATAAGGTTTTTGGGTATTCTAGTGTGTATCCTGTGGATCAAATTCAGGAAATTAAATTTTAATTCTTAGTTATCAGTCACGAAATTTACATAAAACGCTGCTTACAAATCGCTAAAAACGGAATTGGTTCTGCACGACCAAATCCTTCTGTTGGTGCAGTTGTTGTTTATAATAATAAAATTATTGGTGAAGGTTTTACTTCAATTTACGGAGGAAATCATGCAGAGGTAAATGCAATCAATTCTGTAAAAGATACATCGCTTTTAAAAGAAGCTACAATTTATGTTACGTTAGAACCTTGTTCTCATTTTGGGAAAACGCCTCCTTGTGCAGATTTAATTGTAAAACATCAATTGAAGACTGTAGTTATTGGTTGTGTAGATTCTAATAGTTTGGTTGCTGGTAAAGGAATTGAAAGATTAGAAAATTCAGGAATTAATGTAATTGTTGGCGTTTTAGAAGAAGAATGTAGAGAACATCACAAACGTTTTTTTACTGTTCAGGATAAAAAAAGACCTTATATTATTTTAAAATGGGCAGAAACTAAAGACGGATTTATTGCTCCATTAACAAAAGATGAACAGAAACCTGTTTGGATTTCTAATCAATATTCTCAACAACTAGTTCATAAATGGCGAAGTGAGGAGCATGCAATTTTAGTGGGAACAAATACTGTTATTGCAGACAATCCTAAATTAAATGTTAGAAGTTGGTCTGGGCAAAACCCAGTAAGAATTGTCTTAGATAAAAGTTTAAGAACAAATAAAGATCTCGCTGTTTTTGATGGAAGTGTAAGAACGATTTTTATTACAGAAAAAGTAGATGAAAGTCAAGAATCAAAAGGAAATCTAATTTTTGAAACAATAGATTTCTCTAAAAACATAGGGATTCAGATTTGTGAAGTATTACAGAAACACCAAATTCAATCTGTAATTATTGAAGGAGGATTGCAAACTTTACAGACTTTTATCAACGAAAATTTATGGGATGAAGCCCGAGTTTTTGTTGGCGAAACTGAATTTAAAGAAGGAGTAAAGGCTCCGAATTTTAATAAAGGATTTAAAGAAAAAATAAACATCACTACAGATGTTTTAAAAATATATACAAATGATTAAAAACATCATTTTCGATTTTGGCGATATTTTTATCAACCTAGATAAAAAAGCAACTTTTAATGAACTAGAAAAATTAGGAATTACTGAAATTTCTGATGAAATGATGGCAGTTGCTCATCAATATGAAAGAGGATTAATTTCTACGGATAAATTTATAGAATTCTTCAAGGAGAAGTTTAAAGTAGTTAAAGAAGACTTGGTTTTTGCTTGGAATTCTATATTGTTAGATTTTCCTTTAAGAAGATTAGACTTTTTAAAAGAACTAGCTAAAAGTAAAAAGTACAGACTGTTTCTGTTGAGTAACACAAATGATTTGCATATTTCTTCTGTGAAAAATAGTTTAGGAACTGAATTTTATAACGAATTTAAAAATTGTTTTGAGCAGTTTTATTTATCACATGAAATAAATTTTAAAAAACCAGATGCTGTCATTTATGAGTTTGTCTTAAATGAAAACAATTTAATTTCTGAAGAAACTTTATTTGTAGATGATTTGAAAGAAAATACTGATGCAGCAAATACATTAGGAATTCATACTTGGAATTTAATTCCTGGTCAAGAAGATGTTACTGAGTTATTCACTAAAAAACATGTATAAGGTTTGATCTATTTATTATTAAGTATTCTTTTTGCAACGTCATTATTTGTAATTTTTAAATATTTTGGTATTTATAAAGTTGATACTTTAAAAGCAATTATTGTTAATTACTTGGTAGCTTTTGCTCTAGGTTTTGGTTTAGCAGAAAGAAGTATCCCATTTGCAGAAATACCAAGTCAGCCTTGGTTTTTTGGGTCTTTAATTTTAGGAGCATTATTCGTTTCTATTTTCTTTGTAATGGCTTTAACTGCTCAGAAAAACGGAGTTTCAGTTGCTTCAGTTGCAGGTAAGATGTCTGTAGTTGTGCCTATTTTATTCGGAATTTTCTTGTACAATGAATCTGTTACTGTATTAAAGGTTATTGGTATTATTATCGCTTTAGTCGCGGTTTACTTAGCATCGGTAAAAGAAGAAAAAAACAAAGTGGAAGGAGCAAGTATTTTGTTTCCTATTTTACTTTTCTTAGGATCTGGTACTATTGATACAACATTAAAATATATTCAAGTAAATTATGTTCCCAAAGGAGATGTTTCTATTTTTTCTGGAAGCTTGTTTGGAATAGCAGCATTATTTGGAGTCTTGATTTTAATAATTAAATTGATTAAAAAACGAGAAGCTTTTGGTTTAAAAAATATAATTGCAGGTATTGTTTTAGGGATTCCTAATTATTTTTCGATTGTATTTTTAATAAAAGCTTTACAAACAGATGGTTTCGAAAGTTCGGTATTATTTACCATTAATAATGTAGGTGTTGTTGTTGTTTCCACTTTAGTAGGATTGATTCTTTTTAAGGAGAAATTTAGTTTAAAAAACAAAATTGGAGTTGCTTTGGCAATTATTGGTATTTTATTAGTCACTTTTGCTTAAAATAGAGTTTCAAATTTGATGACTTTAACGTAAACCTATGTTTTTTTATGTGTCTATGTGGTCAAAAATTTAATTTTCACTTTAAATATAATGGAAGACATTTATAAGACAATTTTAATTCCTTCAGAGGAAACCCTTTTTAAAGAAAAAGGAAGTAAGTTTTTTGGATATGCTTTTCCTGTTTTAACAGAAGATGATGTTAAAGAACGTTTAGAAGAATTAAGAAAGAAACATCATTCTGCTCGTCATTTTTGTTATGCGTATCAAATTGGAATCGAAAAAATTAAATTTAGAGCGAATGATGATGGTGAACCAAATAATTCTGCAGGTTTGCCAATTTATGGTCAAATACAATCTTTTGAAGTTACCAATGTTTTAATCGTTTCTGTTCGCTATTTTGGAGGAACAAAACTTGGTGTTGGAGGTTTAATCTCTGCATATAAAACTTCTGCTCAATTAGCTTTACAAGCTTCAGATATTTTAGAGAAAACGATAAATATCGATTATAGGTTAACTTTTAATTACGATTTAATGAACGCTGTAATGAGAGTTGTAAAGGAGAAAAACCTAAATATTATTGCTCAAAAATTAGAAATGGATTGTCAGTATACAATTTCTGTAAGGAAAAAAGAGGCCGATTCAATTTTTACTATTTTTGATAACTTGTATAAAGTTGATATTAAAGTGTTAGATTAAATTGGAAAGATGTTATACGTAAAATTCAAAATTCAAGAAGCCGAAAAGTTTAATGATTTTAAAAAACTGTACAAGCATTTAGTTGATGTAAGACAGCCAAATTTTGATTTTGAAGATGAGGTTCCTGATTTTGATTGGGATACTATGAATGAAAGTGATGTAGAAGAGGCACTAAAAAAAATAGATGAATCTTTAGATGATGAAGCACTTGCATTAAAGCGATATAAAAAAGTGATTCCGAATTATGCAACCTCAGTTTTTAAAAAATATTTTCAAATTGATAATGATAAATTAGGGAATCTTGGTATTCAGGAAGTTTTGTCAATCTTTAATTATTTAGAGTTTGGTTTCGAGGTTGATTTTAATAATTTAGAATTATTAAAAGATGACAATGGAATTGTACAATTTTCTACAGGCAATTTTCCTTTTGGAGGATTAGAACGTTTTTTTGTAACGCTAAAAGCTTTTAATATAATTCCTGCAGAATGTTTTGACGGTTTTTCTGTAAATGAAATTAACTGGGATTCTGAATTTTCATATGATTTTATTGAATTAGAAAAAGAAACAGAAGTCTACATTAATAAATTAAAAGCTTAAAAAAAGAGGGTATTATTAATTAAAACCCCAAACTTTCTAATAAATGATCTGGACATCGTGTTGGTTTCATTGTTTTACTGTTCATAAAAGCTAAAACAGAACTTCCAGTACAAATCAACTCGTTATTTTGATTTGTAATTTCATAATCGAATTCAATCTTCACCATTGGCTTTTTTTTGAGAAAAGTTTTTATGGTTAAAACGTCATCATACAATGCAGATTTTATAAATTTAAAGTTTATAGAAATTACAGGAAGCATTATGCCGCTGATTTCCATGTCTTTGTAGGTAACACCTAAAGAACGTAGCCATTCTGTACGTCCTAGCTCAAAAAATTGAGCATAATTTCCATGATAGACAACGCCCATTTGATCGGTTTCTGAATATCGTATTCTAGTTTTTGTTGATGAATTTTTCAATAGTAGTGAACAATTAGATTTATGGTATTTTACGTAAAAAATAATTAATAATCAATAGCAAATTCATTTTTTTATACTGAATTTTATTCACATTTTTGTATAACATTAGAAAAGGCACATAGAACACCTTTTTTAACCTAATTATTAACTTAAGAAATTCACCAAAATTAAATGACTATAACTGCTGATTCAGTTTGGAATGAATGTTTGACCTTTATAAAGGATAACATTAAACCACAAGCCTACAAGACTTGGTTCGAGCCAATAAAGCCCGTAAAACTTTCAGGAGAAGCATTAACAATTCAGGTGCCCAGTAAATTTTTTTATGAATGGTTAGAAGAACACTACATTAAATTATTACGTGTTGCATTAGTAAGACAGTTAGGTAATGACGCTAAATTGATTTACGATGTAAAAATGGAAAACAATTATAGCAGTAACAGACCGCAAATTGTTAAAATTCCAAGTTCTAACAGAGATCCTTTAAAACCACAAAGGGTTACAGTTCCTTTAGAGTCTAATAAAAGAGAATTAAGAAACCCATTTGTAATTCCAGGATTACAAAAAGTTAAGATTGAATCTCAATTAAATCCTAATTACAGTTTTGCGAATTTTATAGAAGGAGATTCGAATAGGTTAGCACGTTCTGCAGGTATGGCAGTAGCAAATAAACCAGGAGGAACATCTTTTAATCCATTATTAATTTATGGTGGAGTAGGTTTAGGAAAGACACATTTATCACACGCAATTGGTGTTGATATAAAAGACAAATATCCAGACAAAACAGTTTTATATATTTCTTCGGAAAAATTTACACAACAGTTTATAGATTCAGTAAAATCGAATACAAGAAACGATTTCATTCATTTTTATCAAATGATTGATGTGTTAATTATTGATGATGTGCAATTCTTATCTGGTAAAGCAGGTACACAAGATGTATTCTTCCATATTTTTAACCATTTACATCAAAATGGAAAACAGGTAATTTTAACTTCGGATAAAGCGCCTGTAGATATGCAAGATATTGAACAACGTTTATTATCTCGTTTTAAATGGGGATTATCTGCTGAATTACAAGCACCAGATTACGAAACTAGAATTTCTATCTTACAAAATAAATTGTATAGAGATGGTGTTGAGATGCCGGAAGAAATTGTAGAGTATATTGCTAAGAACATAAAATCTAATGTTAGAGAATTAGAAGGTGTTATCATTTCTATGATTGCTCAAGCTTCTTTTAATAGAAGAGAATTCTCAATTGAATTAGCAAAACAGATTGTAGATAAGTTTGTAAAGAATACTAAGAAAGAAGTTTCTATAGATTACATTCAGAAAGAAGTATCTAAGTATTTTGATATGGATGTAGCAACTTTACAATCTAAAACTCGTAAGCGTCATATTGTACAAGCAAGACAATTAGCTATGTTTTTTGCGAAAAGATTAACAAAAACTTCTTTAGCAAGTATTGGTAATCAAATTGGGCAAAGAGATCATGCAACTGTATTACACGCTTGTAAAACTGTAGACAACTTAACAGAAACAGATAAGCAATTTAGAAAATACGTAGACGATTTAACAAAAAAGTTGACTTTCTAAAAATACAATTTCAGAAATTTTATTGAATTGCATTTTTCGTGTAAACGAGAATCTAAATTATAGTTAGTTTTAAAACTTTCTATTTAATATCACTTAATCTTTTTTAAGCGAGAAATAGTTTCTTATTTTTAACAAAAATTATTTTTATGCAGAAAGTATTGATGGTGTGTTTAGGAAACATTTGTCGTTCTTCATTAGCTGAAGGAATTTTACAATCTAAAGTGAATTCTGATGCCGTTTTTGTAGATTCAGCAGGAACTGCTAATTACCATATTGGTAAAACACCTTATGAACTTTCAGTTGACGTTGCTGCTAAGTATGGATTAGATATCAGTAATCAGATCGCTAGACAATTTGTTGTTAAAGATTTTGATGAGTTTGATTTTATTTATGCGATGGATGAAAGTAATTATGAAAATATACTTTCGTTAGCAAGAAGTGAAAAAGATACTCAGAAAGTGAGTATGATTTTAAAAGAAACACATCCTACAGAAAACTTAAGTGTTCCAGATCCATATTATGGAGGAATTGACGGTTTTGAGAATGTATATAAAATGTTAGATGAGGCTTGTGAACTCATCGCTAAAAAAATATAAAAAATGATTGGTAAACTCTATTTAATCCCCACAACTTTAGGTGAAACTGAACCTTTAGAAGTAATGCCTTTATCAGTAAAAAAAGTAGTTGAAGAAATTGATTATTATATTGTTGAAAATGAAAAATCAGCAAGAAAATTTATTAAGAAAATTTCACCAAAAAAATCACAACCTTCATTGCAGTTAATGTTGTTAGATAAATATGCAGAAGAAATTGAAACTTCAAAATATTTAGATATTTGTAAAGAAGGAGTTAATGTTGGTTTGCTTTCTGAAGCAGGAGTTCCTGCAATTGCAGATCCTGGAGCAAGTATTGTTAAACTAGCACACGAAAATAATATTAGAGTGATTCCTTTAGTTGGCCCAAGTTCTATTATCATGGCAATGATGAGTTCTGGTATGAATGGACAAAATTTTGCATTTAACGGGTATTTACCAATTGATAAATCCGATAGAAAAAAAACGATTAAAGATTTAGAGAAATTATCAAAAGATAAAAACCAATCTCAAATTTTTATTGAAACGCCATATCGAAATGAAAAAATGTTTGCAGATTTAAAAGCTGCATTAGCACCAACAACTAATTTATGTATTGCTGCGGATATAACGTTGCCAACAGAATATATTAAAACAATGATGGTGAAAGATTGGAAACATCAACAACCAGATTTACATAAAAAACCTGCTATTTTTATAATTCATAAATAGAACGATTTTATTTATCAAAGTATAGAAAACTATAAAACGCCTTATTTATTCTGATATTAGAATAAGTAAGGCGTTTTACTATTTTTAATAAAGGATGTAATTCCGTTTAAATGGTAGCGTTTCTATCAGCTTCTATATTAGAAACATCATAACCACCAAACTTCTTTAAATAAGATTGAATTGAAGCTCCATAAGCATCAGAAAAACGAATTGAACCATTACTTCTTAAGAACTTCTTCACGTTTCCTGCGCCACTTAAATGAGCCGCAGCTAAAATTCCTGATTCCGTAATTTTAATTCCGTTTATAGTTTTACCTACAGAACGTAAAATATCTTTTCTTAAAATCCATTTATTTACTTTACATAAAGCTACAAATGCTTTTTCTTGTAATTCAGGATTTCTTAAAAAGGCTTGCGTATTGTAAATATTAAATCTGTGTAAAGTTGTTCTTCCAAATTGGTATTTTCCTAAATAACCTAATGTGTTTACAACAGTATATTTTCCTTGAGATTCTTTAAAAGCCAAAGCTTCTTTAAAACCTACAAAGTTTTTTTGTAAATACGGAATGTTGTAATCAATGAATTTTGGAAAAGTAACTTTGTTATTAGTACCTATTTTTTTATCAATAGTAGTTGCGTTGATAAATCCTAAAAATACGATACTTAAAAATAAAAACTTTTTGATAAATTGAATCTTTCTGTTTTGCGGGCACAAAGGTATAATCAAAAATTAAATATACTGATTATCAATATGTTAAATTTTATTAAAAATACAGATAATGAAATTTTAAACCGCCTTTGCTATTAATTTCTAGCGTTGGAGCAGGTATCTTTATGAAGTTAACAATAGAAAAGACAGATTTTAAGAATTCCGAATTTGTCTTGATTTTTGTCAAATCGAGGTCTAAACTAAGGTAGAATTGTCTGTAAGGATTCTGTAGCATTGCGTTTCCTGCGTTTGAGTTTCCATAAAGCATTCCATCTGCGCCATAACCCAAAGCAACATTTAACCATTTTGGAAACGAACTTTCCTTGTTAAAAGACCAAATGTTGGCAGATAACCAATAAGTTTGACCATTATAATCTTTTAAAGCTTGTTGTAAATAGTTTTCGCCCAAGGTATTTGGTCTTTGTTTTGCGAAATCTGTTTGATGAAATGAGTATTTTACTGTAATACGTTGTTCATCCCAAAGTAACTCTTGTCCTATTAATAAACCAGTTCCAGCAGCATTTGCAAGAATATCTCCTGGTGAAGCTCCCCATTCTTCTGAAAACCCATCTAACACTTCTACAGCTGTTAAAAAAGCAAAACCATAAGTTGCTCCGTAAATTAATTGATTTTTTTTAGAAACTCCTGCCCAATCTAAAACTTCCATTCCAACTTTACCGACATAATAAGAAGTCATAAAATGCCCAGTTTTATCCATTTGTTTCCAGTCGTTATTATCATTCTTAAAATGAAAACCAGAACGAGGGTAATCTTTATACCAAAGTTGATTTAAAGCAATTAATGCACCTACTGCCATTACACTTTCAGTAATTGCGATTGCATTTCTTCTTTTGGTATTTAAAGTATCAGACTTTTTATAAAACGATGAAGTTTGTCCAACAACCGAAATTGAAATCAGAAAAAATAGAAAGAAAATAGGTTTTTTTATCATTACCTATTTACTCTTTGTTTATTCATCCATTGATGATATTTAGCCGCATTTCTATTGTGTTGAGAAAGAGATTTAGCAAAAGCATGATATCCTAATTTATCAACATTAGCACACATATAAAAGTATTTGTGTTTTTGTGCGTTTAAAACGCCATCAATTGCAGAAATATCTGGCATTGATATAAGAGTAGGAGGTAAACCTCTATTTTTATAAGTATTGTAAGGCGATTCAATTTCTAAATCTGCAGTCAAGACTCTTTTTACAACATAATCTTGCCCTTTTTTCTGTTTGATACAATATATAATTGTTGGATCTGCTTGTAAAGGCCATCCTTTATTTAATCTATTAAGGTATAAACCTGCAACTATTGGTCTTTCTACTTTTTTTGCAGTCTCTTTTTGCACGATGGATGCTAAAGTAATTACTTCGCTTTTAGATAAGTTTAAAGCTTTTGCTTTTTGTAATCTACTGTCATTCCAAAAACGATTATATTCTTTATAAATTTTATTTCTAAATTTCTCAGCAGAAGCTGTCCAATAAAATTCATAACTGTTTGGAATAAAAATTTGTAAAACAGATTTTTCTGTCAAGCTATTTTTTGATAAAAATTCTTTGTCTTTAAAACTGTTTAAAAGTGAAACTGAATCTGTTTCTAATTGTTGTGCAATTCTACCAGCTAATTTTTCTAAAGTATCTTGATTGTTAAAAGATAGTTTTATCGGAGTTTGATTTCCGCTTCTTAATAAGTTAACAAGATCATTATTAGACATACCTTCTGTTAAGACATATCTACCAGCTTTTGGTTTCGAGAAATTTTTCTGAGCTGCAACTAAAAGAAAAGTATTAAGATGTTTAGAATACTCTGTGATATTGTCTTTTATGTCGATTAAACTATCTGTAGATTTTACATAAAGTACTGTGTCTTTTGTAATTGCTTTATCAAATATTTTTTTATAATAGTTGTATCCGATAATTCCACAAATAAAAATAATGGTAGCTATAACTGCGTATATAAATTTTTTACTCAAAGTGTTTTTGATTTTTTAAGAATTGCAAAATTAGTCTTTTATCAATTGAAACAAAACTTCATCCTTAAATTTTCCTTCGGATAAAATCCAATCTTTCTTTATGCCAACTTTTTTGAAATTATGTTTTGTGAAAAGTGATATACTTTTAGAATTGTCTGAAGTAATATTTGCAAATAATTGATGTACATCTAAAATAGAAAAACAATAATTGATTAAAAGAGATAATGCTTCAGTAGCAAAACCATTTTGTTGAAACTCAGGATGAATTAAAATACCAATTCCTGCTCTTTTATGAGAAGGATTAAAATCAAACAAATCAATCGTACCAATTTGTTTTTTTGTTGATTTTTCTTCAATTAACAAACGTAATTGTTTTGCTTCAAAAATATCTAAATGTGCATTTTCTAAATATTGTTTCAAAATGTATTTAGAAAACGGAGTTTGAGTATGACTTACTTCCCAAAAGGCTTCATTGTTTTCTATTTGATATAGAAAATCTAGATCTTCGGGCTCTAAAGCTCGTAAGTTTATATGTTCTCCTTTTAATGTTTGCATTAAATTGTGATTTTTCCACTAAAAACAAATTGTGCAGGACCTTTTAAATATACGTTTGTGTAAACTCCATCTTTTTCAGTAAAAGAAACTTCTAAATCTCCACCTTCAACAGGTAATGCAATTAAGTTACTTGTTGTTTTTCCTGTTTTATGCATTGCAATTGCAACAGCTGTAACTCCTGTTCCACAAGCTAATGTTTCGTTTTCAACTCCTTTTTCGTAGGTTCTAACTCTAAATTTAGAATCGTTTATTTGTTCAACAAAATTAACATTACTTCCAGGATCACTATATGAATATCTTATTTCTTTCCCTTTTTCAAAAACAGGAAAATTATCTAAACTATTAACCAATTCAACATGATGTTGAGTGCCTGTATATGCAAAAACTGAATTCTCTTTCACTTCAATTTCATCAACATCTATCATTTTAAGAGAAACAATTCCATTTTCTATTTCTGCTAAATGTTCCCCATCAACAGCAATAAATTTAGTTTTAGAATCAATGATTTCTAAATGTTTAGCAAAAGCGACAGCACATCTTCCTCCGTTTCCACAGAAAGTCTGACTTCCATCAGCATTAAAATAAATCATTTTAAAATCGAAAGTTGAGTCATTTTCAATTAAAATAACACCATCTGCACCTACACCAAAATTTCTATGACAAAGTTTTGAAATAATAGCAGTATTCTCTTTTGGGAATTTTTTTGATCTGTTATCAATCATAACAAAATCATTTCCGGTTCCTTGGTATTTGTAAAAATCTAAATTCATTAGAACAAATATAGTCATTTAATGAATAAAAAAGGAATGTTAAAAACCGGTTAAAGTGAGTTAAAATGAAGTTAAACAGAATTTTTGATATTGTTAAAATTGTACATTTGAGTATTAAAAATTAAAAACATGAAAAAATTATTTGGTTTATTAGGAATGGCAATCTTAGGTGGAGCTATAACTTTAGGTGGGTATAAAATGCTTTTTAATGAAGAAGTAATTGTAGAAAGGACTATATCAGAACCAGTAGAAACGATTACAGCAAATTACAATCCTGCTTTAAATAAAGCGAAATCATTTGCAAACTCTGTAGATTTAACAATAGCTGCAGAAAATACGGTACATGCTGTAGTACACGTTAAAAATACTGCCGTTAGAACGCAAACTAATCCTGCTGATATTTTCTTTGGAAATAGAAGCAATGGAAGAAAGTATGAACAAGTGGGTACAGGAAGTGGTGTGATTATTTCTCAAGACGGATATATTGTAACCAACAATCACGTAATTGATGGAGCAACAGAAATTGAAATTACTTTAAACAACAGACAAAAATACAAAGCAAAGTTAATAGGTACAGATAAAGACAATGATATTGCCTTATTAAAAATTGATTCAGATGTAGATTTACCTTATATACCTTTTGCAAATTCAGACAATATTAAAATTGGAGAGTGGGTTTTGGCAGTTGGTAATCCTTATAACTTAACATCTACAGTAACTGCTGGTATTGTAAGTGCTAAAGGAAGAGATTTAGAAGGGAATTCTGCAATAGATTCTTTTATTCAAACGGATGCAGCTGTAAACCCAGGAAATAGTGGAGGAGCATTGGTAAACACAAGAGGAGAATTAGTTGGTATTAATACCGCTATTTCTTCTAAAACAGGTTCTTTTGTTGGGTATTCATTTGCAGTTCCTTCTAATATTGCTAAAAAAGTAATTGATGATTTATTAGAATTTGGTGCTGTACAAGAAGCTATTTTAGGAATCAATATAGATGGTTCTGACAATAATATTGAGGGAGTTAAAATAGGTGATTTATCTAAAGGAAGTGGAGCAGAGAAATCTGGTTTAAAATCTGGAGATGTTATAAAGAAAGTAAACAATGTTAAGATCTCTAAATTTTCTGAATTAAGAGGTCAACTAACAGCAAAAAGACCAGGAGAGTTTGTTGATATTACTGTAGATAGAGAAGGAGAATTGATTACTAAAAGTGTGAAATTAAGTAAAAAAGATGTTTATGTATCTAAAGATTTAAACATCCTTTTAAAGGATTTAACAAAAAAAGAACAGAAAAAATATAGCATTTCTGGTGGAGCTAAAATTCTTAGAAATGGTAATAAAAGTTTAGACTACTATGGTGTAAAAGAAGGTTATATTATTACCGAAATTAATAAAAAACCAGTTTTAAATGCAAGTGATGCTGCTAAAGCAATTGACGCTTCTTATGGTAATGGAAACCCTATTTATATTGAAGTAATTAATTTAGAAGGTGAAAGAGAGCGTTATGCTTTTAGATAAATAAATATAAAATAAAGTAATTGAAAATCCTGATAATTTATCAGGATTTTTTTATTTACGAAAACTTTACGAAATCGATTTCGTATTATTAAAAAAAGAAATACTTTTGCAGCAAAATTTTAAAATTAGTTACACAACTATGGCAACAATCTTAAATTACGAAGACGAAGTTTTATCACAAGCTCAAAACAGAAGAGCTACTGTAGAATTTATAACTATTGTAAATGATTTATGGTATGATAAATCTATAGAATTAGTTTTGTTTAGAAATCCTTTAGTAGATAAAAGAGCAAGTGAAGTTTTAAATTTAATAAGCTACGCAAAAGAATTTGTAAGTAAACCAATTTCTATTCAAGATGCGTTAGATATTGCAAAAGCAATTCAACAAATAGACTTACCATCTTCTAAATTAGATATTGGTAAACTGGCTTATGAATGTCATTTAAACCCTGAAAAAGGAGCAGATAAAGTTGCCTTTGTAAAAGATAAATTAAAAGGAGCAACAAAATCAGTAGATATTCAGCCAAAAGATGTTGTTTTATATGGTTTTGGTAGAATTGGTCGTTTATTGGCTAGAGAATTAATGACTAAAATGGGTAAAGGTTCTCAATTACGTTTAAGAGCAATTGTAACCCGTGGAGAAATTAATCAAACTGTTTTAGAAAAAAGAGCCTCTTTATTAAGTATAGATTCTGTGCATGGAGATTTTTTAGGAACCGTAGAAACAGATGTCGAAAACAATGCTTTAATTATAAACGGAACAACAGTACACATGATTTCTGCAAAACAACCAGAAGACATCGATTATACTAAATTCGGAATTAAAGACGCATTAATTATTGATAATACTGGGGCTTTTAGAGATGATGTTGCTTTAAAAAGACATTTAGTTGCAAAAGGCGCGAGTAAAGTTTTACTAACAGCTCCAGGAAAAGGAATTCCAAATATTGTTCATGGAGTAAATCATAAAGAACACAATCCAGATAATGTTGATATTTTTTCAGCAGCATCATGTACAACAAACGCAATTACACCAATTTTAAAAGTTTTAGAAGACAATTTCGGAATCAAAAAAGGACATTTAGAAACGATTCATGCATATACAAACGACCAAAATTTGGTAGACAATATGCATAGTAAATATAGAAGAGGTAGGGCTGCAGCTTTAAATATGGTAATTACAGAAACGGGTGCAGGAGCAGCAGTTGCAAAAGCAATACCAGCGTTAAAAGATAAATTAACATCAAATGCAATTAGAGTTCCTGTTCCAAATGGATCTTTAGCAATCTTAAATTTACAATTAAGAACAATGGTTTCTAAAGAACGTGTAAATGCTATTATAAAAAAGTACGCTTTAGAAGGCGATTTGGTTGAGCAAATTAAATACTCTTTAGATAACGAATTGGTTTCTTCAGACATTATAGGTTCTACAGCTCCATCAATTTTCGATAGCAAAGCAACAATTGCAGACAAAGAAACGATTGTAATTTATATTTGGTACGACAATGAATATGGTTATTCTCATCAAGTAATGCGTTTAGCAAAACATATTGCAAAAGTAAGAAGGTTTACCTATTATTAAAATATTCACAATGCAAATGCATTTAATGAAAATTGAATGTAGAAACCCGGAGCAAATTTGTTTCGGGTTTTGTCTTTGTAGCTATTTCCTGCTTTCCGTTATATCTTTTTGTGAAAAACAAAAAGGATGCCACTTCAATCAGGGCTAAACCTGTTTGCTAACTTTAATATTAAAGAGGTAATTTATTAAAATTTTAAAGCCTATTTTTAGGCATAGGTATTCCTGCTATTTTAGTTGAAATTTTTAAAGGTTTCTTAGTAAATAGCTCTTCTAGATCTTTAGTAGTAGCAATTCCTGTTTCTATAATTCCTTCAAGCGTTAGTTCTTTTTTAGCCTTAAATTGCTCTTGTATCCAAGAAAGAATATCCCAATGGGTTGCAGTTAACTCAATATCATGTTTCTCAGCAATGAGTTCACCAACTTCAATAGTCCATTGTTCAAAGTTTGTTAAGTAGCCTTCATCGTTTAATTGAATAGTTAATTCATCAGTTTTTTGTAGTTGTTCTTTCATAATTATGTTTTAAATGATTGAGGAATTCATTTAAAAGTAGGTTCATATTATATATAAATACAGTAAATACAAATAACTGTTTGTTTGTAGATTGTAGCATTATTTTTTTATACGAATTTCCCTTCACTTTAAATATATTTAAGTTAACGTTTGGTTAATTATTAACTTAAAAATCTAAATACACTAATCTTTATTTGGTTAGTTACTATGTAAAAATATTAAAATATCAGTTTAATTCATATAGGGGATTTACCTATTTAATTAGGTAATTTACCTATTTTATATAAAAGTGCTGTTCGTTGCCTTCTAAACTTAATTTAATTTATTAAGTATGCATTTAATATCTTATTTTTGAAACTATTCTTAAGTGTTTCACAATAAAAGGAAAACGGTATCTTTAAATGACAATCCAACAAAAAATACAATCACTTCGTGATGAGTTAAATACACATAATTACAACTATTATGTGTTAGATAATGCATCTATTTCAGATTTTGATTTTGACATCAAACTAAAAGAATTAGAAAAATTAGAAGAAGAGAATCCTCAGTTTTTCGATTCAAATTCGCCAACACAAAGAGTAGGAGGAGAAATCACTAAGAATTTCGATACTGTTACTCATAAAAACAGAATGTATTCTTTAAGTAATTCATATTCTAAAGAAGACTTGTTAGATTGGGAAAAGCGTATTCAAAAAATGTTAGGCACAGAAGATATAGAATATACCTGTGAACTAAAATTCGATGGAGCATCAATCAACTTAACGTATGAGAATGGTCAGTTTGTAAAAGCAGTTACTAGAGGAGATGGTTTTCAAGGAGATGATGTTACTCCTAATATTAAAACAATTCGTTCAGTACCCTTAATATTAAAAGGAGATTTTATTTCCGATTTTGAAATTCGTGGAGAAATTATTTTGCCTCTCGATGGATTTAATAAAATGAATGAAGAACGTATTGGTATCGGAGAAGAACCATATAAAAATCCAAGAAATACAGCAAGTGGAAGTTTAAAATTACAAGACAGTACTGAAGTGGCAAAACGCCCATTAGATTGTTTATTGTATCATTTAGTTACAGATAGTAGAAAATATAAAACACATTTTGAGAGTTTAGAAAACGCTAGGAAAGTTGGATTTAAAGTTCCTGAAACCATTAAAATCACAAAAACAATAGATGATGTTTTTGAGTTTATAACTTCTTGGGATAAAAAACGACACGATTTACCTTATGAAACAGATGGAGTTGTAGTAAAAGTAAATAATTTACAACAACAAGAAGAGTTAGGGTATACTGCAAAATCTCCACGTTGGGCAATTGCATATAAATTTAAAGCAGAACAAGTTTCTACAATTTTAAATGAAATTACTTATCAAGTTGGTAGAACAGGTGCAATTACACCAGTTGCAAATTTAGAACCTGTGCAATTAGCAGGTACAACTGTAAAAAGAGCATCGCTTCATAATGCAGATCAAATTGAAAAAATAGATATAAGAGTAGGAGATACCGTTTTTGTAGAAAAAGGAGGAGAAATTATTCCAAAAATTATTGCAGTAGATTTTACAAAACGTCCAGAAAACTCAGAACCTACAATTTACGCAACAAATTGTCCTGAATGTGATACGTTATTAGTAAGAACAGAAGGTGATGCAAAACATTATTGTCCAAATGAGTTTGGTTGTGCTCCACAAATTACAGGAAGAATTCAGCATTTTATCAGCAGAAAAGCAATGGATATTGATGGTTTAGGTGGCGAAACTGTAGATTTATTACGTAAAGAAGGTCTAATACAAAATTATGCAGATTTATACGATTTAACTATAGATCAAGTAATTCCGCTAGAAAGAATGGCAGAGAAATCTGCTCAAAATGTGATTGATGGAATTATAAAATCAAAAGAAATTCCGTTTGAAAAAGTATTATTTGCTTTAGGAATCCGTTTTGTTGGTGAAACGGTTGCTAAAAAATTAGCAAAGCATTTTAAATCGATAGATAATTTAATGACAGCAACTTTCGAAGAATTAATTAGTGTAGATGAAATCGGAGACAGAATTGCACAAAGTATAAAAGATTTCTCATCAGATTTAGGAAACATTCAATTAATAAATCGTCTAAAATCTTCAGGTGTTCAATTAGAAGTTTCTGCAGAAAGTTTAGAAAACCAAACAGAAGTATTAAAAGGACAAATATTTGTAGTTTCAGGCGTTTTTCATCAGATGTCTAGAAACGAACTTAAAAAAGCAATAGAAGATAATGGCGGAAAAGTAAGTTCTTCAATATCTAAGAAAACAAATTTCATTGTTGCAGGAGATAATATGGGACCAAGTAAGTTAACAAAAGCGCAAGATTTAGGAATAGAAATTATTTCTGAACAAGATTTTATAGATAAGATTTCTAATTAATAAAAATTTGGCTTCTTATTTGCAGCCTAAAATCTATGTTTTTCTATTGTGACTATGTGTTAAATAAAATAAGAAATTGAAAAAAATACTCTACATATATATAATACTAATTTCAGCATTATCTTTTTCCCAAATAAAGGAAGTAGATTCGCTACCTTTTAATGTTGATGATTATGTTTTTGTAAAACCAGGAGATACTTTAACTGTAAACCTTAATGAGTTTTCATTATTACCAAAACACAAGTTCAAATCTAAAAATGACATCCGTTATTATCTTTGGTTTCGTAGAAAAGTTTATAAAGCCTATCCATTTGCCCAATTAGCATCACAAAGATTAGATTCATTAAATACAAGGTTAGAAAGAATACAATCCAAACGTAAGCGAAAAAAGTACACTAAATTAGTTCAAAACTATATAGAAGGTGAGTTTACAAATCAAATTAAAAAGATGACAACTACAGAAGGTCGAATTTTAATTAAACTCATTCATCGTCAAACTGGGTTAACAGCATTTCAAAATATTAAAGATTTAAGAAGCGGTTGGAAAGCCTTTTGGTATAATACAACAGCAAATGTTTTCAAACTTTCTTTAAAAACAGAATACCACCCAGAATCAGATAATGAAGATTTCTTAATAGAAGATGTTTTGCAGCGCGCTTTTCAAGACGATAAATTAAAACATCAAACCTCAAAGTTGACTTTTAATTTTGATGAAATCATAGCAATAAGAAAAGCAGAAGTCAACGTAGAACATTATAAAGAGATGTTTGCAAAGATTAGAAAGAAGAAAAAGCGTAAAAAGAAGAAGTAATTTTATTTTGGTGTTCCTTTTTTTTTTAGATCTTAATTTATTTAAGTCTTCTTTAATATTTTAGTAATTAACATTTCTAAAGAGTTTTGTTTATGAAAAAAGGTCGGGCTTTGCACTATATCTTTTTAAGTTGAATTGCTTTCCGCATCATTTTTCA
Organism: Polaribacter sp. SA4-12; assembly: GCF_002163675.1. NCBI lineage: Bacteria > Pseudomonadati > Bacteroidota > Flavobacteriia > Flavobacteriales > Flavobacteriaceae > Polaribacter > Polaribacter sp. SA4-12. The sequence goes on from NZ_CP019334.1 coordinate 3,984,088, forward strand.
TTGATAAAATCATTTTCAGACTAAATGTTTTGTGAATTTCAAATAAAAAGGATGCCGTTTCAATCCCTAACACGACTTATTTATGGATTAAATCCAAATTTCAAACTGATATCTTATATATAAGAGTCAATTCTTTTAAGTTTTATTCTCATTTTTCATATAAAAAGAACGATCATCTACTATTTTTTTTATGTTTCTATGTGTTTACAAAGAGTGTTTATAATGATAATCTAGCTTAGATTTTCAAAAGCTATAAAAAGAACAAGAATTGCATAAAATTTTTCATGTTGTAAAGTGTTAAAAACAATGGTTTTAGGAGGTGTTAAAAAACTAATTTAAAAAAAGTTTAAAAAAATAGTTGTGATATTAAAAAGTGGTTGTATGTTTGCAGCCGCTAAGGGAAATATGCTCTTTTAGTTTCGTTCATTGAGATGTTGTATTGGTTGGTTAAATGGAGAGGTTTAGTTGAGTGAAGTTATTAAAATTTCAATAAAAATAAATTTCATTTTTATTTGGTTACTGATTAAAAAGAGTTGTATGTTTGCAGTCCGAAATTTTCGGCAAAAAGTTCAGTTTTTTTAGGGGTAAGTAAAAATAAAAAAAATCATTTTTTTTTATTGTCAGATTAGAAATAGTTTGTATGTTTGCAGCCGCTAAGAAATACAGCAAAAAAAGTTCAGAGAGGTTTTGGAATGATAATTAAAAAAGTCAGTTAGTTCGAGTCTAACATTTCTACAAAGTTGAGTTAAAGGTAAAGATTGAGTTTTATAACTTGTCGGTGCCGACTCGGCACAGTTCATTGAAAATATTGAAATTGACAGCGTAAACAAAGAGTAGAATAACCATAACAATTAATTTTGTTAAAATTCTTTTGAAACTTATTCATTAAATATTATTTAAAATATACAATGAAGAGTTTGATCCTGGCTCAGGATGAACGCTAGCGGCAGGCTTAACACATGCAAGTCGAGGGGTAACATTGTAGCTTGCTACAGATGACGACCGGCGCACGGGTGCGTAACGCGTATAGAACCTACCTTTTACTGGAGAATAGCCTTTAGAAATGAAGATTAATGCTCCATAGTATTGCGACTCGGCATCGAGATGTAATTAAAGATTTATTGGTAAAAGATGGCTATGCGTCCTATTAGTTAGATGGTAAGGTAACGGCTTACCATGACATCGATAGGTAGGGGTCCTGAGAGGGAGATCCCCCACACTGGTACTGAGACACGGACCAGACTCCTACGGGAGGCAGCAGTGAGGAATATTGGGCAATGGAGGCAACTCTGACCCAGCCATGCCGCGTGCAGGAAGACGGCCCTATGGGTTGTAAACTGCTTTTATACAGGAAGAAACACTGGTATGTATACCAGCTTGACGGTACTGTAAGAATAAGGACCGGCTAACTCCGTGCCAGCAGCCGCGGTAATACGGAGGGTCCGAGCGTTATCCGGAATCATTGGGTTTAAAGGGTCCGCAGGCGGTCAATTAAGTCAGAGGTGAAATACCATAGCTCAACTATGGAACTGCCTTTGATACTGGTTGACTTGAGTCATATGGAAGTAGATAGAATGTGTAGTGTAGCGGTGAAATGCATAGATATTACACAGAATACCGATTGCGAAGGCAGTCTACTACGTATGTACTGACGCTGAGGGACGAAAGCGTGGGGAGCGAACAGGATTAGATACCCTGGTAGTCCACGCCGTAAACGATGGATACTAGTTGTTGGGCATTAGCTCAGTGACTAAGCGAAAGTGATAAGTATCCCACCTGGGGAGTACGGTCGCAAGACTGAAACTCAAAGGAATTGACGGGGGCCCGCACAAGCGGTGGAGCATGTGGTTTAATTCGATGATACGCGAGGAACCTTACCAGGGCTTAAATGTAGTCTGACAGCTTTAGAGATAGAGTTTTCTTCGGACAGATTACAAGGTGCTGCATGGTTGTCGTCAGCTCGTGCCGTGAGGTGTCAGGTTAAGTCCTATAACGAGCGCAACCCCTGTCGTTAGTTGCCAGCAAGTAAAGTTGGGGACTCTAACGAGACTGCCTACGCAAGTAGAGAGGAAGGTGGGGATGACGTCAAATCATCACGGCCCTTACGTCCTGGGCCACACACGTGCTACAATGGTATGGACAATGAGCAGCCATCTGGCAACAGAGAGCGAATCTATAAACCATATCACAGTTCGGATCGGAGTCTGCAACTCGACTCCGTGAAGCTGGAATCGCTAGTAATCGGATATCAGCCATGATCCGGTGAATACGTTCCCGGGCCTTGTACACACCGCCCGTCAAGCCATGGAAGCTGGGAGTGCCTGAAGTCGGTCACCGCAAGGAGCCGCCTAGGGTAAAACTGGTAACTAGGGCTAAGTCGTAACAAGGTAGCCGTACCGGAAGGTGCGGCTGGAACACCTCCTTTCTAGAGAAAGATGGTGAGTTACAAAAGGAAGTTTTACTCTTTGCTGTTAATTTTAAAAAAACAAAATATTAAGCTATTTAGTCTCGTAGCTCAGCTGGTTAGAGCGCTACACTGATAATGTAGAGGTCGGCAGTTCGAGTCTGCCCGGGACTACAATTTTAATATTTTAAGGAAATTCTGGAAGTAAGAGGATTCTACATTCATAATTTAGGATTTATTCTGAATTTCATAATGGGGGATTAGCTCAGCTGGCTAGAGCGCTTGCCTTGCACGCAAGAGGTCATCGGTTCGACTCCGATATTCTCCACAACGTCAATTTCAAAGTATTGACACAAGTTCATTGACATATTGGTAAAATGATATCGTAAGAATCAAATAGATAGAGAACAATTAGAATATTTATATTCTAATTAAATAATTTTTTTATAAAAATATAAAAGAGTTCATTATAGTATGGCAACATACTGTAGCAAAAAGTACAATAAGTTAAGTAAGGGCGTATGGCGGATGCCTAGGCTCTCAGAGACGACGAAGGACGTGATAAGCTGCGAAAAGCTACGGGGAGGGGCACATACCTTATAATCCGTAGATATCCGAATGGGGCAACCCGGCATGTTGAAGACATGTCACCTAGCAATAGGGGTAAACCCGGTGAACTGAAACATCTAAGTAACCGGAGGAAGAGAAAACAATAGTGATTCCGTTAGTAGTGGCGAGCGAACGCGGATTAGCCCAAACCAAAGTTGTTACGGCAATTTTGGGGTTGTAGGGCCACGATATTCGAAGATAAGTGAATTAGAACTGTTTGGAAAGACAGACCATAGAGGGTGATAGTCCCGTAAAAGTAAGCGAATTTTAGATAGTGGTACCCTGAGTAGTGCGGGACACGAGTAATCCTGTATGAATCCACCGGGACCATCCGGTAAGGCTAAATACTCCTGAGAGACCGATAGTGAACTAGTACCGTGAGGGAAAGGTGAAAAGAACCCTAAGTAAGGGAGTGAAAGAGATCCTGAAACCGTACGCCTACAAGCGGTCGGAGCAACTTCGAGTTGTGACGGCGTGCCTTTTGCATAATGAGCCTACGAGTTACTGTTTCTAGCAAGGTTAATTGATTAAGTCAAGGAGCCGTAGCGAAAGCGAGTCTGAATAGGGCGCTTTAGTTAGTAGTAGTAGACGCGAAACCGAGTGATCTACCCATGGGCAGGTTGAAGCTGTAGTAACATACAGTGGAGGACCGAACCAGTTGACGTTGAAAAGTCTTTGGATGACCTGTGGGTAGGGGTGAAAGGCCAATCAAACTCGGAAATAGCTCGTACTCCCCGAAATGCATTTAGGTGCAGCGTTGAGTAAAAGTTTTATAGAGGTAGAGCTACTGATTGGATGCGGGGGCTTCACCGCCTACCAATTCCTGACAAACTCCGAATGCTATAAAATGTTTCTCAGCAGTGAGGGCATGGGTGCTAAGGTCCATGTCCGAGAGGGAAAGAACCCAGACCATCAGCTAAGGTCCCCAAATATATGTTAAGTTGAACTAACGAAGTGAAATTGCTTAGACAGCTAGGATGTTGGCTTGGAAGCAGCCATTCATTTAAAGAGTGCGTAACAGCTCACTAGTCGAGCGATTTTGCATGGATAATAATCGGGCATAAACATATTACCGAAGCTATGGATTAACGTTGAAAGACACGTTAGTGGTAGGGGAGCATTGTAACCTGCGTAGAAGGTGTGCTGTGAGGCATGCTGGAGTGGTTACAAAAGAAAATGTAGGCATAAGTAACGATAATGCGGGCGAGAAACCCGCACACCGAAAGACTAAGGTTTCCTCAGCGATGCTAATCAGCTGAGGGTTAGTCGGGTCCTAAGGCGAATCCGAACGGAGTAGTCGATGGATAACAGGTTAATATTCCTGTACTTCTTATAATTGCGATGGGGTGACGGAGTAATGAAAGCACCGCGAACTGACGGAATAGTTCGTTGAAACATGTAGCTATTGGAACTGTAGGTAAATCCGCAGATCTAGGTGAAGTGTGATAGTACAACAAATCTTCGGATGCGTTGATAGTGTGCCTAAAGGCTTCCAAGAAAAACCTCTAAGCTTCAGATTATAAGAACCCGTACCGTAAACCGACACAGGTAGTTGGGATGAGAATTCTAAGGTGCTCGAGAGATTCATGGCTAAGGAACTAGGCAAAATAGACCCGTAACTTCGGGAGAAGGGTCGCCCTGCTTTACAGCAGGGCCGCAGTGAAAAGGTCCAGGCGACTGTTTATCAAAAACACAGGGCTTTGCTAAATTGAAAGATGATGTATAAGGCCTGACACCTGCCCGGTGCTGGAAGGTTAAGTGGAGGGTTTAGCTTCGGCGAAGATCTGAAATGAAGCCCCAGTAAACGGCGGCCGTAACTATAACGGTCCTAAGGTAGCGAAATTCCTTGTCGGGTAAGTTCCGACCTGCACGAATGGTGCAACGATCTGGACACTGTCTCAGCCATGAGCTCGGTGAAATTGTAGTATCGGTGAAGATGCCGATTACCCGCAGCGGGACGAAAAGACCCCGTGAACCTTTACTATAGCTTAGTATTGGCTTTGGATAAGTAATGTGTAGGATAGGTGGGAGACATTGAAGCGGCGTCGCTAGGCGTTGTGGAGTCGTCCTTGAAATACCACCCTTTGCTTATCTAGAGTCTAACTCAGAGATGAGGACAGTGCTTGGTGGGTAGTTTGACTGGGGTGGTCGCCTCCAAAAGAGTAACGGAGGCTTCTAAAGGTACCCTCAGTACGCTTGGTAACCGTACGTAGAGTGCAATGGCATAAGGGTGCTTGACTGAGAGACATACAGGTCGATCAGGTTGGAAACAAGAGCATAGTGATCCGGTGGTTCCGCATGGAAGGGCCATCGCTCAAAGGATAAAAGGTACTCCGGGGATAACAGGCTGATCTCCCCCAAGAGCTCATATCGACGGGGGGGTTTGGCACCTCGATGTCGGCTCGTCACATCCTGGGGCTGGAGAAGGTCCCAAGGGTTGGGCTGTTCGCCCATTAAAGTGGCACGCGAGCTGGGTTCAGAACGTCGTGAGACAGTTCGGTCTCTATCTGCTGTGGGCGTTAGAAATTTGCGTGGATCTGACTCTAGTACGAGAGGACCGAGTTGGACTGACCTCTAGTGTACCTGTTGTTTCGCCAGAAGCATAGCAGGGTAGCTACGTCGGGAAGGGATAAGCGCTGAAAGCATATAAGCGCGAAACCCACCACAAGATGAGATTTCTTTAAAGGGTCGTTGGAGATTACAACGTTGATAGGTCATAGGTGTAAAGGCAGTAATGTCATAGCCAAGTGATACTAATAACCCATAGACTTATGTACGCTTCTCACCGTTGCAAAACGGTGAGAGACAAACTCTTTATTTATTACGAAACAACCGATATTATTTTACCATATGTCAACTTATACAGTTGAAGCAATTTAACTGAAAATTTTAGGGTGGTTATAGCATTGGGGCTCACCTCTTCCCATCTCGAACAGAGAAGTTAAGCCCAATAGCGCCGATGGTACTGCATTTATGTGGGAGAGTAGGTCGCCGCCTTTCTTTAATCTTGATACAATCAAGATTCTAAACCTCATTCTTAATTGAATGAGGTTTTTTTTAT